>JAJYEB010000217.1 GCA_021790375.1 Chloroflexota bacterium
CGACGGTCCCGGGCCGGACTGTGCCTGCGCGGTCATGCCCGTTCTCCCACCTGCTGGCCCAGGAGGCCGGTGGGCCGGAAGACGAGCACCAGCACGAGGATGCCGAAGATGAACACCTCGAACCAGCGCGAGTAGCCGAACTGCGCCGAGGCCACGTACACGAAGCCGATGAAGAACCCGCCCAGCGCCGCACCCGTGGTGTTGCCGATCCCGCCCAGCACCGCGGCGGTGAACGCGAAGAGGCCGGCGTAGAAGCCCTGGTTGAACACGGCGTAGCCGAAGTAGAGGGCCCAGACGATGCCGCCCGCGCCCGCCAGCGCGGAGCCGATGAAGAAGGTGATCGCGATGGTCAGGTTGATGTCGACGCCCATCAGCTGGGCGGCCTCGCGATCCTGCGCCGTGGACCGCATGGCCCGGCCGAGTCGCGTGCGCCCGATGAACGCCTGCAGGGCGATCATCAGGACGACGGCCACCAGGACGATGAAGACGTTGAGATACCCGATCGACGCGCCGGCGACCGAGAACCTGGCGTTCAGCGTGAAGATCTGCGGGGAGTTCACCGGCGACGGGCCGAAGAACGCCTGCATGATGTTCTCCAGGATGAACGACACGCCGATCGCGGTGATCAGAGGTGCGAGCCGAGGGGCGTTCCTCAGCGGTCGGTAGGCGACCCGCTCGATCACCACGCCGACCATGCCCATGATCCCCATCGTGAGCAGGAACAGCGCAAGCAGCACGAACGCCAGCTCGATCGGGTTGTTGATCGCCCCGTTGAACCCGGCAAGGGTCAGCAGCCAGAGCGCGACGAAGGCCCCCAGCCCGAAGACGTCCCCGTGGGCGAAGTTGATCAGCTCGATGATGCCGTAGACCATCGTGTAGCCCAGCGCGACCAGGGCGTAGATGGCGCCGATGGTCAGGAAGTTCGAGAACTGCTGGGGGCCGACCAGCAGGTACGCCACGATCAGGCTGACGGCGATCACCGCGAACAGCCGGAACTGGCTCCCCTGGAGGCGGCCCGGGAGGGGGATCGATCGTTGCATCTGCATCAGGCAGTTACCCGGTACGGCCCTGCGGGCGTCTGCAAACGGACGGGGGCCGGGGGAGCTGCGTGCTCCCCCGGCCCCGTTCGGCCACCGGCCTACTGGCTGGTGCCGAAGTCCTGCTGGCGAACGAAGACCCAGTCTCCCTTTCCACCGGCGGCGGTCATGTCCGTCTTGTAGAAGGAGATGATGTGCTGGCTCGTGTCACCGTTCGAGTCGAACGAGATCGTGCCCAGCTGGGTCGTGAACTTGTTGGCCGGGTTGGTCGCGTACGCGCGGACTGCCTCGCGCAGCGCGGCCGGGGAGGTGGCCGTGGCGGCCACGTTCTTCAGGGC
Source organism: Chloroflexota bacterium (assembly GCA_021790375.1). Lineage (GTDB taxonomy): Bacteria > Chloroflexota > Limnocylindria > Limnocylindrales > CSP1-4 > JAJYNJ01. Next base: position 1,376 of record JAJYEB010000217.1, read on the forward strand.
CTGGAGGATGACCTGCGTGCAGGCGTAGGCCGAGGCGCTGTATGCGCCCGGCTCCGCACCGTAGGCGGCCTTGTACGCGTCTGAGAACGCGGAGGCGTTCGGGATGTCATGGGTGGCCGCGATGGTCCCGAAGGAGTTGGCGGCCGCGGGGTTGCCCGCGACCGTGATGAACGAGCCCTGCACGCCGCCGGGGCCGTCGACGATGCCGTCGCCGCCGCCGAAGGCGAGGGAGCCCATACCGACCTGCGCCATCTGCTTGCGGAGCAGGCCGCCACCCGTGGCGGTCACGCCGCCGAAGTACACGACGTCCGGATTCTGGCTCTGGACGGCCGTCAGGAGCGGCGTGTAGTCAGTGGTCGTGGCGGGCGCGCCGTCGTGCTTGACGACCGTGCCGCCGAGCTTGGCAAACTGGGTCGCGAAGACGTCGGCGAGGCCCTTGCCGTAGGTCTCGGTGTCGTCGACGACGTACGCGCGGCGCTTTCCGAGGTCCGTGTAGGCGTACTCGGCTCCGGCCAGACCCTGGATGTCGTCGGTGGTCGCCACGCGGATGTAGTTGATCCGGTTCGGGAACGCCTTGCGGATGTCGAGCGCGCCGTACGCCGGCTTGGTCAGGCCCGGGTTGGTGTTGGCCGGGCTGCACTGGAGCAGGCCCGCCTGGTTGGTGATCGGGATCTCGGCCGCGCCGACGTTCGAGTTGAACGGTCCGACGATGCCGATGACGGACGGATCGGCGACCAGCGTCTGGACGTTGGTGGCGCCCTGCTGCGGGTTGTGCACGCCGTTGACCGCGTCGTCCTTGATGCTCAGCACGATGGTGTAGCCGCCCACGCCACCGGCCTTGTTGGCCTGGTCGACCGCGAGCTGGATACCCTTCTTGGTGGGATCGCCGTTGGCGAACTCGCCGCCCGAGAGGGGCAGGTCGACGCCGATGGTGATCGTCTTGCCGCTGGCCGCGGACGAGCCCGCCGGTGCGGCGGCGGATGCCGCGGGGGCGGCTGGCGCGGTGGTGGCCGCGCTGCTACAGGCGCCGGTCACGACCACGGCCGCGACGGCGAGCGCGCCGATTCTCCTGGTCTGCATAGAAGTGCAGTCTCCTCCTCACAGCTGCTGCGCTTCGCTGAATGGACCAGCGGCGGCTGGCGGTGAAGCGGGACGGCGGCACGGTCGCAGGGGAAACGGGGATACTCCGGATGACGACATCTCCCGGTCGCCCCTCGCAACCGGATGGGTGCCAGCATCCCGGCAAACGACGACCGGGCCCACCAGGCATCGCTGCCACTCGCCGATGGGTTAGCGTATGATAGGCGCCGGCGTTTCAAATGCAAGAGACGGTCCGGAGCGCCCCGGGCGTGTGCGGCTTGGCCGAATGGTCCGGCCCCACCCGGTGCGGCGCGCTCGAGTAACGGAACCGGCTCGGCAGCGACCGGCGGCCTCGGCCGCCGCCGCGAGACGCCTGGCGACTTCCATCCGAGGTATCGCTCGCCAACGTGCAGTACCAGGTCCGCACCGCCCGGATCACCGACGTCGAACGCATCGTCGCGATGCTCGACGCGGTGACGGATCGTCCAGGCGCCGACCGCGTCCCGCTGGGGTCCGGCGATCTGCTACGGCAGCTCGTCGGCCTCCCGCACGCTGTCGTCCTGGTCGCCGAGTCCGGCCGCCGGCTCGCCGGCGCGGCCGTCCTGGCACTGCATCCCAGCGTGTCGCTGGGTGGCTTCGTGGGCACCGTCGACGTGCTCGTCATCGATCCGACCTCGCCGGCCCAGGCCGTCCGGGAAGCGCTCGTGGATGAGCTGCTCAGGTCCGGGCGCAACAAGGGCTGCGTGGCCGTCGAGACGGCTCCCACGTCCGACCCGGCAGAGCGGGAACGCTGGGTCGACCGCGGCTTCGTCGAAGCCGGTCCCCGCATGGTCCGGAGCCTCGCGCACGTCGGCGCGCCTCCGGCGTGATCCATCCACCGGCGCGCACATGCGCCGGCACCCGGCCCGCGGGAGCGGGACCGGAACCGAACAGGAGACTTGCGTGAGCAAGAACGTCGCCGTCTTTGTCGACGTGGCGAACATCTTCTACGCCGCCAAGGCAGCTGGCGTGGACATCGACTACGTCACGCTGCTGAAGTCGGCCAGCGCCGGACGAGATCTCGTCCGCGCGTACGCCTACACGGGGCTCGACCCTGAGAACGAGAACCAGCGCCAGTTCCACGCCTTCCTCGCCCGCAACGGCTACCAGGTCGTCAGCAAGGACATCCGCAAGTACGGCGACGGCAAGGTCAAGGCCAACCTGGACATCGAGCTGGTCGTGGACCTGATGCGCACCTCGCGCAACCTGGACATCGCGGTGGTGGTCTCAGGCGACGGTGACTTCGCGCCGGCGATCCGCGCCGTGCAGCAGACCGGCGTCCGGGTCGAGGTCATCAGCTTCCGCGGCAACACGAGCTCCGACCTGATCGACGTCGCCGACGTCTTCACCGACATCACGCAGATCGCCCGGGTGGAGCGCTCGACGCGCAGCGGCCGGCGGGTGGCTGCCGAGGACGACCTCTCGATGACCGAGGTGCCGGAAAAGCAGACGGAGGGCTACTCGTCGAGGCGGCACCGTGGACGGCGTGGCGAGGAGCGCGAGGAGGGCCGGCGCGAGGAACGTCGCCCCGAGCGCAGGGAGCGGCCGCCCCTGGTGGCCGCCGCGGCGCCGCCGGCCGGTGGCGTTCCGCTCGTGGTGCTGCCCGGCGAGAAGCTCAGCAAGGTGGCGGCACTGGCCGCCCCGGCACCGGACGAGGAACTCGAGCCGGCGGTTGCCCCCGAGGAGGCCGAGGTCGTCGAGGGACCGGCCGGCGAGGCCCAGGCGCAGGAGGCCGGCCGGCGGCGCCGCCGTCGTCGTGGCGGGCGTGGCCGCGGCCGGGGCCGGGGCCAGGAGATGGTCGGCACCGCCGAGGCCGGGGTGGCCGGCGAGGAGGGCGAGGCCGAGGAGGAGCTCGAGCTCGAGG
>JAJYEB010000218.1 GCA_021790375.1 Chloroflexota bacterium
CATGCCGTTGCCCACCCCGGTGTTCTTGGCGGCGCAGGCGATCCCGGCGAAGCGCGCCGACCGGTAGGAATCGCGCACCGCGAGGAGCGTGCGCCGCACGCCCACGCCGGGCCCCAGCAGCTGCCCCGTCCCGAACCGGTCCCCGGTGTCCAGGGCGTTGCGCCAGCGGATCTCCCACCCGTCGAGGCCTGCCCGCTCGGCCAGCCGGTCGAGCATCCCCTCGATCGCGAACGTGACCTGCACCACGCCGAACCCCCGCATTGCTCCCGCGGGCGGGTTGTTCGTGTAGACGGCGCGCGCCTCGACGTCGACGTTCGGCACGCGGTACGCGCCGCACGCGTGGCCCGCGGCCCGCTCGAGCACCTTGTCGCCGACGCTGGCGTACGCCCCCGTGTCGCCGACGATCCGCGCACGGACGGCCACCAGCCGGCCCTCGGCGTCGCACCCGGCGGTGTACGCCATGGTCAGCGCGTGGCGTTTGGGGTGCAGCCGGATGCTCTCCCGGCGGGTGAGCGCCAGGTGGACCGGCCGGCCGGTGAGCAGGGCGAGGAGCGCCGCCTGCCCCTGGACGCTCAGGTCCTCCTTCCCGCCGAAGGCGCCCCCGGTGGGGACCTGGGTCACGCGCACGGCCTGCTCGGGGAGCCCGAGCAGGGAGGCGATCTGCCGGCGGTCCTCCCACGCGCCCTGTCCCTGGGAGTACACGCGCAGGCCCGCGGCGGCCGGGTCGATGACCTCCGCGCCGGGGCCATCCGCGAGATCCGCGGCCGGGGGGCCACCGTCGGGGAACCGCTCCCCCACCCGGGGATGGGGGCGTGCGACGCCTGCCCCGCCCCCGCCTCCGTGGCTCGCGACCGGGCCGTCCCCGCAGCAGTGGCCGGCGTCGGGCCCGTCGCGGCCCGCCGGCATCGCCAGGCAGGCCTCCGGCTCCAGGAACGCGTGTTCGACCGGCTGCGTGCGGAACGTCTCGGTGACGACGTGCGCCGCCGACGCGAGTGCCGAGTCGACGTCCCCGTGGCGCACGGTCGAGACCGACAGCAGGTTGCCGCCCTCGTGCACGGCCGGCGCGTCCACCTCGAGCGCCGCGAACGGGTCTGTCACGGGCTCGAGCACGTCGTACTCCACGGCCACGAGCGCGGCGGCCTCGCGGGCCGCGTGGCGCGTCTCGGCCGCCACCGCCGCCAGCACGTCGCCCACGCAGCGCGTCGTCTCGCCCTCGGCCACGAAGGCCGGCCAGTCGGGCGTGATCAGGCCTTGGTACCGCCGGCCCGGCACATCCACGGCCGTCGCGACCCGCACCACGCCGGGAACGGCCGCCGCCCGGCTGGTGTCGATGTGCAGCACCCGGGCGCGCGGATGATCCGAGAACCGGAGCGCGGCGTGCAGCATGCCGGGGACGGCCATGTCGCGGACGAACAGGTGCTCTCCGAGGACGAACCTCCGGCTGGCGCACTTCGGCGTCGGGGCACCCACCCGACCGGGCGGCGCCGGCGCGGGGTCGACGACCGGTGCGCCCGCGGGAACCTCGGCGGGCGCCGGCTCGACCCCGTCTCCGCGACGCTCCGCCGCCACCCGGCGGACCGCGTCGATCACCTTGACGTAGCCCGTGCACCGGCACAGGTTGCCCGCAAGTGCCCGGGCGATCTCCTCGCGCGGCGGGTCCGGCGAACGGCGGAGCAGCGCCTCGGCCTTCATCACGATACCGGGGGTGCAGTAGCCGCACTGGACCGCGCCGGCGGAGGAGAACGCGTCCACCCACGCGTCACGTGCCTCGGCGCCGAGCCCCTCGAGGGTCACCACGTCCCTGCCCTCGACGCGAGCGGCGTCCTGTGCACAGGAGACGACCGGTCGGCCGTCGAGGAGCACCGTGCATGCCCCGCACGATCCCTCCGGCGCACAACCGTCCTTCGGGGAGCGCAGGCCGAACCGCTCACGGAGCACCTCGAGGAGGGTCTCCCCCGCCCGGACCTCCGTCGAGACGCCCCGCCCGTTGAGCGTGAACTCCATTCGACGCCTCTCGAGCCTCCGCCGTGCTGCCGCCAACCCAATGTAGCGACCCGCCGGCCGGCAGGCCGGTGCTGTTCGGCCCCACCTCGTCATGCAGGAGGGCGGTCTGCGCCCGCTCGCGGGCAGCGCCCGATAAGTCAGCGTGAAGGTCGAGCGTGCATGCTGCGCGCGTGGGCGCAGCACGACCGTCGCCGGAGCCGGGGGTCGGGAGAGACGTCGCCGCCATCACGCGGGAGATCGCGCGGGAGGTCCGGGCGCTCAGGCGTGCCTCGCGGGTCATGCCTCACCCGGTCCCCTGGGATTGGGCGGCGTCGCGCGTGCTTCCGCTGCTGGCGGGTCCCCGGATCGACCGGCCCGGCGAGGAGCTCGTCAGGGCGGTCATGGAGCCTGGTTGCGCCGTCGAGTTCGGCCTGGAGATCGGTACCGCCCTGCCGCTCGTGGACGCGCTGGTCGCCGAGCGGTGGGAGTGCTCGGCCGGGCAGATCCGCGACGCGGCGTTCGCCAACCTCCGGCGGCGCGCGGCGGAGATCAGGCGGGCGGACGTCACCACGGCCACGTTCAACGGCCGGATCGTCCGCATCTCGCAGGCACGGCCGTGGACGTCCTCGCTCGTGCTCGTACCGGACGAGCTGATACGCCTCTTCGGCGACCATGACCAGGTGCTGGCCGCCCCGGGGCGGTCGCTGCTGGTGAGCTTCGGCACGGAGACGCCGGTCGACGTGATGGCGGACGTCATCGTGGATCTCGAGATCGGCCAGGCCCACCCCCTGATGCTGGACCCGTTCATGCTCAGCGGGGCCCGCCTGTACTGGCAATCCTGGGACGAGGACGCCTGGCTCGACTGACAGCGTGCGCACTGCCGGGCGCGGCGCCCCCCGGATCGGGCAGGCCGGTGATGCCGGCCACGACCCGCGCGCATCCGCACCACCCCCGGGTATAGATTCAGGCCGTCCACCACTCCGTCCCCGTGGGGTGGCGGCGGCCGACCGACGATGTGCGCTCCGCTCGAGGCCACCAGGATGCGACTGCCGGGTTCCCACGACTCCGCGGCGATGTTCGGCCGGGAGGTGACGGACGCGCCCTGGCGCCCCTCCCCCGAGCTGCTGGCCGAGAGCCGTGCCGCACGGCTCCTCCGCGCGCTCGACGCACCCGACCTGGAATCCCTGCAGGCACGCGCCGTGGAAGATCCGGGCTGGTTCTGGGGCGCCGCGGTCGACGACCTCGCCCTGGCCTGGCAGCGGCGGCCCAGGCAGACGCTGGACGTCCGCGACGGGATCGAATGGGCTCGCTGGTGGGTCGGCGGGGCGTTCAACCACGCCCAGGCGTCCGTCGACCCGTGGGCCGAGTCGCGACCCGAAGAGGTGGCACTGGCCTGGGAGGGCGAGGACGGCGCGGTCCGCCGCCTGACCCGGTCCGGGCTGCGCGACGCGGTCGCCCTGGCGGCCGCCATGCTGGCACGCAACGGCGTGGGCGAGGGGACGCGCGTCGGGATTCTCCTGCCGATGCTCCCCGAGACGGTGGTCGCCGTGCTCGCGCTCGGGAGGCTGCGCGCAGTCTTCACGCCGATCTTCTCCGGGTACGCGGCGCATGCCGTGGCCACGCGGCTCAATGCGTTCGAGGCGACCCACCTGGTCACCGCCGACGGCTTCCTGCGGCGCGGGCAGGTCGTGCCGCTCAAGGAGGTCGCGGACGCCGCGCTGGAGGAGTCGCCCACGGTCACGCGCGTGCTCGTCGTGCGCCGGCTGGTCGGCCGGCGTGGCGTGCTCCCCTGGCGGATCGAGCGCGACCGCTGGTGGGACGAGGAGCTGGCCGCCGAGGGGCTCGAGCCGCTCCGGGAGACGCCCGAGACCGATCCCGAGACGCCGTACATGGTGATCTACACGTCGGGGACCACCGGCGCGCCCAAGGGCACCGTCCACGTCCACGGCGGCTTCCCCGTCAAGTCGGCGCAGGATCTCGCGCACACCTTCGACCTGCGGACGGGAGACGCGCTCTTCTGGTTCACCGACCTGGGCTGGATGATGGGGCCCTGGGCGATCAGCGGCGCGCTCCTGCTGGGGGCCCGGCTCGTGCTGTACGAGGGTGCGCCCGACTGGCCCGGCCCGGACCGGCTCTGGGCCGTCGCCGAGCGCCACCGGGCGACCCACCTCGGCGTCAGCCCCACGCTGGTCCGCGCGCTGCTGGTCCACGGCGAGGAGCCCGTTCGCGCGCACGACCTGTCGGGCCTGCGCGTGCTCGGCTCGACCGGGGAGCCCTGGAATCCCGAGCCCTGGTGGTGGTACTTCCGCGTCGTGGGCGGCTCGCGCCTGCCGATCGTGAACTACT
>JAJYEB010000219.1 GCA_021790375.1 Chloroflexota bacterium
CGTCGTGCTCGCCTTCTTCGGCCCCCAGTGGTGGCACATCTCGGGCGTCGGGCACTTCGTGAACAGCCTGCACTTCTGGGCGGTCCAGGTCTTCTTCATCTTCATGGTGCTGCACCTGTGGGGCCAGTACTTCATGGCCAGCTGGCGTGACGGCCGGGCCCCGACCTGGATGATCGGCGTGGTGATCTTCGCCATCAGCATCGTCACCGCCTTCACCGGCTACCTCTCGCAGCAGAACTTCGACGCGCAGTGGATCGCGGTGAACGCGAAGGACGCGACCAACGCGGCCGGCGTCGGCGCGTTCTTCAACGTGCTGAACTTCGGCCAGATGTACGGGCTCCACGTGATGATCTTCCCGATCCTGGTCACCACCCTGGTGGCGCTGCACGTCGTGCAGGTCCGCATGCGGGGCGTGGTGAAGCCCATCGACCCGGCCGGCTCCGCGCGGGCCGGCGGGGAGGCGGCGAAGTGAGCGGCACGACCGGCTCGCAGGGGGACTACTACGCCGGGATCCGGACCGTGCGCTACGACCTGGTCAAGGAACTGGTGATCGCCCTGCTGGTCACGGCGATCCTGGTCGTGGTCGCGGCCGTGGCGTTCTCGTCACCGGACGACCCATCCGTCACCATCCAGAGCTGGGCCCAGAGCGACCCGGTCGACTTCGTCACGACGGCCGTGTCCGAGCTGTCGGGCCAGAGCGGCACCGCCGGCTACGGCCAGCCCTACAACAACACCCCCGGAGCGGCGCAGGCGATCGGCCCCCTCCAGCCGGCGGTCTGGGCGGGGGTCAGCACGCCCATCGATCCGGCGCAGGACTTCGTCCTCAAGCCGCTCGCGCTCGCCTCGACCGGCAACCCCTCGCTCACCACGGCGCTGCAGGCCTACCAGGGTGCCAGCTCGACCCAGCAGGGGGCGTGGCTCGACGCGTACACCAAGGCGCTCGCCAACGCGACCGCCTCGGACGGCCAGGTGACGGTCGCCTCGGGCGACTACGGGCCCCTGCCGACCCTGATGGGCAACCTGCTCGCGGTCGCCCGCACGGGCGGCCTCGACGGCCTGCTGCTCGACAGCGGCCACTTCTTCCAGACCGACTTCACCCGCCCGCTGCTGTTCATGGGCGACGGGTCCTACCTCTCGAACCTGGCGGCGGCCCAGCACCTCACGGGCGACCAGTGGGGGATGATGAACGAGACGGGCAGCTACCCGGGCCAGACGTGGCTGTGGCTGTTCACGTTCTGGTACCAGGTCCCGCCCTTCTCGACCGCTCCCAACGCCGACCTGGTGGTCATCGTCCTGATGATCGTGCTCACCGCGCTGCTGGCCCTGGTGCCGTTCATCCCGGGGCTGCGCGACATCCCGCGCTGGGTGCCGATCCACCGCCTGATCTGGCGTAGGTACTACCGCAGCTGATCCGGCGGAGCCGAACCCGACCGGGCGCCCTGTCACGACGGGCGCCCGGTCGTTGCGTTCAGGCGACACATCACCCCGGGGGACTCGCCGACGGCATGCGCCGCTCAGCGCTGCCCTCAGAGCCCGGGGACGATGAAGGGCGTCTCCCGCTTGTACGCCAGGTAGGCGTCGCCGAATCGCTCGGCCAGCTCGCCCTCCTCGAGGCCCTTGAGGTAGACCAGCAGGGACGCGGCGAAGGAGAGGACGAGGGCGATGCCCGCAGGGGTCCGTGCGGTGATCCCGATGCCCAGGTAGGCGAGGATGGCACCGAGCGTCATCGGGTTGCGGCAGTAGCGGAACGGACCGTCGGTGAGCAGCTCCTGGGTGGGCATCACCGGCAGCGGCGTGCCCCGCCCTCGATCCAGCTGGGTGTAGACCGACCAGAGGCCGAGCGAGAACCCCGCGGCCGTCAGCAGCCCGCCGAGGACTCGCCCCGCGGCCCCGATCCGGAGGCGCGGCAGCCCGAGGCGGCGGTCGAGGCGCGGACCGATCCCCGCCACGAGGAACGGGAGCAGGCCCAGGAAGACGGGGCCGGCAAGGAGCGTGACCGCGATCCTCGTCGACTCGCGGTACTCCGTCCGGTGCCAGCGCGCGTAGCGCGACATGCCTTCTCCCTGCCTCGGGTTGGATGGTGACGTGCGCCCTCGGGTATGGCGAGGGGCATCGGTCCCGAACTCGCCCACGAAGCCGTGAAACGCCGCGGCCGGGCAGGCGGCGGGGCGAGGTTCGCGGCGGTCGTGCCGGGCCGGTCGGTCGCCGCCCCGGCCGACTTCGCGACGTCCGCCTCTGGCCGGCACAGGGCCGCCACGGCACGCTGTCCGGGAGCGACAGATCGCTCGGCGCATGCACGGCACCGGATGACACCTCGGCATGGAGGTCGGTCCGCGTGGGCGGTTCGTTCCTCGACCAGCAGGCCCGCATCGGGCTCTCGGTGCATCTCGGCGAGCGCCAGCTCCTTGTCGACGACAAAGGCGAGGACGGACTCGGCGAGATGATCCGCGTGACGAAGCCGGGCGGCTACGTCGGGCTCAACGAGGGGTTCCTGCTGACCGGGACGCCGTCGCCGCGGGTGATCGGGCTGGCTCGCCGCATCGGGATCGCGATGGTGACCCTGGGGACCTGGCGGGCGCTCTGGGAGGCGTCCGTAGGCGGACGTGAACCGGGTCGACCGGCGCGAAGCCGCCATGCGAATCGACGCCACGCGCGCGCGAAGGCGGTTCGCGAACAGGAGGGGAATGGTGGAGATGAGGGGACTCGAACCCCTGACCCCCGCGATGCGAACGCGGTGCTCTCCCAGCTGAGCTACATCCCCACCGAGAACAGGCCACAGGCCCGGGCCCCGTCAGGGCGCATGGGAGTGTAGCAGGTCGTGCCCCGCGGCAGTATCGTGGCAGGGCGTCCGACGACCGGGCGTCCGAGCGACGCTCCACCCCAGGGGATCCCATGGAACCGACGTCGAGCCCGGAACTCCGGCTGCTGGCCCTCGATCGCGCGGCGAACCTCGTCACGCGACTCGGGTTCGTGCTGGTCCACGACGAGCGGCTGGGAGACCCGACGGCGCCCGCCGGGTCGCACCTGGTCGTGGCGCTCCGCGACAATCCGACGCTGACGCACTTCGACCCGGAGCGGATGACGTGGTACGCCGTCTCCGCGGGGAAAGGCACCCTGGTGGAGTTCCACCGGTCGCGTGCGCTTCCCGAGCAGACGGCGGTGGCGTGGGGGCACGTCAACGTGTTCGACCGGCTCGAGATCCAGAACGCGTTCCTGACGTTCGGCGGCGTGCTGCGTGCCGTGCAGGTCGACCCACGCACGACGGTCGTCGTCATGGACTCGCCGGCTCCCATCCTGCGCTGGAGCGGCCACAGCCAGGACGTCGACCCCATGGCGCCGCAGGTCGCGGCGTTCTTCGCGCGGCTCATGGTGCCGATCGACTTCGCACCGGGGGCGGAGGCGCGGATCGCGAGCCTGTCGCCGATGGCGCTCTACTGCGCGTTCGTCTCCGACCTGTGGGCGCGGTGCGAGAGGGCACCCCTGTTGCGCCAGGCGCACGCCGAGCTCTGGAGCTGGGTCACCCGCGAGGCGCACCGGCTCGAGATGGCCCGCGCCGGCGACTGGGAGGCCGGGCGCCAGCTGCTGCAGGACCTGGAGCGGCTGGCGGCGATCTACGGTGCCAGCGTGCGCCCGCACGAACCCACGCCCCGATCACCCCTGGCGAAGGTCTGACGCCCTGCCCCGGGCTGGCACCCGCCTGGCACCGGCTCGACACTGCTGTCGGCTCGTCACCCCAGGGCCCGACGGCCCGGCCGCCGCATCTGGTCATTGACAAATAGAACGTACGTTCTATCATGAGTCGGGCGATGAACCGCCCGATCCAGTTTCCCGATCACCCGGCCGGCCTTCCCCGGCCGATCGAACCCCTGGCCGCAGCCCTCGCGCGTCTCGAGGCGCGCTGGGGGAGCGCGGCCATCCGGCTCGGCGACGGCCGATCCGCTTCGCTGTCTGACGGCATCTCACCTGGCACGGCGCCGGGCGGAGGGTCCGCCACGTGGCACACCTCGAGCGGAGGCGCCGCCGGAGGGACCGGCCCGACTGGCGGAGGCCCTGCCGGTCCCGCGCCGGAACCCGCGAGCATGTCCCCCGGGACCGCGTCCGCCCGCTCCTTCCCCGTCGAGGGGGCCCTCGCGCCGGTTCCACCCCTGGTCGCCGAGCCATCACCGGACCCTCTCGCTCCCGCCGACGACCGGGTCGTGCCCACGGGCTTCCCGGCGCTCGATGCCATCCTGGGTCCCGGCGGGCTCGTGCGCGAGGCCCAGGTGTCGCTCCGCGGCGGCGTGTCGAGCGGCAAGACCACGCTCGCCCTGCGGCTCG
>JAJYEB010000220.1 GCA_021790375.1 Chloroflexota bacterium
ATCGCCAGCAGCGCCGCCCCGACGAGCATTGCCGCGCCGAGCCCCCGGCCGTCGGGCCAGGCCCTGCCCAGCCGCGTCCCCTGGAGGATGTAGACCACCCAGCACATCCCCGCGACGAGTGCGAACGCCACCCCGACCAGGTCGTCCGCGGCCATCCGACCCCCGGCGAGGATGACGATCCCCCCGGCCGCCAGCGCCGCCCACACCAGGTCGACCGGGCGGCGCGAGGCCAGCACCGCCACCGCCAGCGGGCCCCAGAACTCGATGGTGACGGCCACCCCCAGCGGGATGCGGCTGATCGCCACGTAGAACGAGGCGTTCATCGCCGCGAGGACGACGCCGAACAGGACCGCCGCCTGCCATGCGTTCCGGCCCGGTCGCGATCGCCAGGCGGGACGGAGCACGGCCAGCAGTGCGGCCCCGAACGCGAGCCGGAGCCAGACGGAGGCCAGCGGTCCGGCACGCTCGATCATCCGGACGGCCAGGCCCGCCCCGGCCTGCACCGACAGCGCGGCGCCCAGGATCAGGAACGGAGCGGGGACGCGCTCGGGGTCGAGGCTGTGGCGGGCGCCGTGGGGACGCGCCCCGGGTGGAACGGTTGTGCCGGCGCCGCCTCGTTCCTCCGCCGTCAGGATCCCGACCGGGACCCGGCCGCGCGCCCGGCAGCCGTCGCAGCCGGCTTCGCGAGCGCCTGGCGGGCCTTGTCCCAGTCCTTGCGGAACTGCGCGATGCCCTGGTCGGTGAGCGGATGGTGGACCATCTGCTGGAACACCTTGAAGGGCAGCGTCGCGATGTGCGAGCCCGCCAGGGCCGCCTGGGTCACGTGGAGCGGGTTGCGGATCGACGCGGCGAGAACCTCGCTCTCGAGCTCGTGGATCTCGACGATCGACACCAGCTCGCGGATGACGGTCATCCCGTCCTGGTTGATGTCGTCGAGGCGCCCCACGAACGGCGAGAGGAGGTTCGCGCCGGCCTTGGCCGCCAGCAGACCCTGGTTCGCCGTGAAGAGCAGGGTGCAGTTGGTCTTGATCCCTTCCGCGCGGAATCGGGACAGTGCCTCGAGCCCGGTCTCGCTCATGGGAACCTTGACGTAGATGTTGTCGGCGAGCTTCGCGAAGTGGCGGCCCTCCCGCAGCATCCCGTCGACGTCGTCGGCGATCACCTCGGCGCTCACCGGCCCATCGGTGATCCGGCAGATCTCCGCGAGCACCTCGTCGTAGGTCATCCCGCTGGTCTTGGCAAACAGCGACGGATTCGTCGTGACACCGTCGAGGACGCCCCACCGGGCCACGGTCCGGATTTCTTCGATGTCCGCGGTGTCGATGAAGAGCTTCATCCGTGTCCTCCTCGCGCGAGCCTCGTCGCGCGATCCACGCCGCCCGCGGCGGCGAACTGGCTCAGCCGAGCCGAGCCGCGATCTCGGCAGTGCCCGGGCGCACGACCTCGGCGGTGGCAACGCATGCTTCGACGTACGCGCTGAACATGGGGTGCGGCCGATCCGGGCGGCTCTTGAACTCCGGGTGGAACTGGCTGGCCACGAACCACGGGTGATCCCGCAGCTCGACGATCTCCACCAGCCTGCCGTCGGGCGACTGGCCCGAGAGGATCATGCCGGCCCGTTCGAGCTCCTGCCGATATGCATTGTTGACCTCGAAGCGGTGCCGGTGCCGCTCGTAGATGACCTCGGTGCCGTAGGCGGCAGCAGCCTTCGTGCCCGGCGTCAGGCGGGCCGGGTACAGGCCGAGCCGCATCGTCCCGCCCTTGTCCTCGAGGTCCCGCTGGTCCGGCATGAAGTCGATCACGGGGTCCGGTGTGAACAGGTCGAACTCGGTCGAGTTCGCCTGCTCGAGGCCCAGCGCGTGGCGGGCGAACTCGATCACCGCGCACTGCAGCCCGAGGCAGAGCCCCAGGTACGGCACCCCGCGTTCGCGCGCGTACCGGGCCGCAAGGACCTTGCCCTCGATTCCGCGGTGCCCGAAGCCTCCGGGGACCAGCACGCCGGCAACGCCGGCCAGCCGCTCGTCGACGGTCGCGGGAGTCAGCGTCTCCGAGTCGACCCAGCGCACGCGGATCGACCGGTCGTGGGCCCAGCCCGCGTGGCGCAGCGCCTCGGTCACCGAGAGGTACGCGTCCGGCAGCTCGATGTACTTGCCCACCAGCGCGACCTCGAGCTCGCGCTTGGGACGCTTGATCCGCTCGACCAGCGCGCGCCAGGCGGCGAGATCGGCGGTGTGCACGCGGTCGTCCAGGCCCAGCACGCCGACCACGAGGTCACCGAGCCCGGCGGCCTCGAACATCAGGGGCACCTCGTAGATCGTGTCGGCCGTGGTCGCCGGGATCACCGCGCTGGCCGGCACGTCGCAGAAGAGGGCGATCTTGTCGCGCAGCTCGTCGGGGACCTCGGAATCGGAGCGCAGCACGATGACGTCGGGCTGGATGCCGATGCCGCGCAGCTCCTTCACGGAGTGCTGCGTGGGCTTCGTCTTGAGCTCGCCGGTCGCGGCCAGCGCCGGCAGCAGCGTGACGTGGACGTACATGACGTTCGTGCGACCCACGTCGTTGCGCATCTGGCGGATCGCCTCGAGGAACGGCAGCGACTCGATGTCGCCGACCGTCCCGCCGACCTCCACGATCACGACATCGGCGCGACCGTCGCGGGCCACGCGCTGGATGCGCTCCTTGATCTCGTTCGTGATGTGGGGGATCACCTGGACGGTGCCGCCGAGGTAGTCGCCGCGCCGCTCCTTGGCGATCACGGCCTGGTAGATCCGCCCCGTCGTGACGTTGCTGAGCTGGCTGAGGTTCTCGTCGATGAACCGCTCGTAGTGCCCCAGGTCGAGGTCGGTCTCGGCGCCGTCGTCGGTCACGAAGACCTCGCCGTGCTGGTACGGCGACATCGTGCCCGGGTCGACGTTGATGTAGGGGTCGAGCTTCAGGATCGAGACGGAGAGACCGCGGCTCTTGAGCAGGCGGCCTACGCTGGCGGCGGTGATGCCTTTGCCGAGCGAGGAGGTCACGCCTCCGGTCACAAAGACATACTTCGCCATGGGTCGGGGTCCTCCGGGGTTTTTCCAATGCTACCGGAGGGCCACGGAGGCCGCAAGCAGCAGCGCGATCGGGAGGCGGTGCGCATGACCACGGGACTGGGATCCTCAACGACACCGGGGTCCGCCACACCGGGGGCCGGTGAGCGCCGACCCGAGCCGGAGCAGTGGCGGTCCGAGGCGTGGCGAAGGGCGGGCAGACGGCGGATCGGCGGCGGGTTCGTGATCGGGCTGGGGTTGCTGCTGGTGGGCGGCTACCTGCTGGTGCGCCAGGCCGTCCCGTCGCTCGACGCGGACCGCCTCTGGCCGTACGGGGCAGTGGCGGTCGGGCTCGTGCTGGTCGTGGCCGCGTTCGTCGCCCCCGGGCCGTAGAGGCCGCTATCACGGTCCGGGCGAGGTCCGGCCCTCGCCCCACGCCTCGGGCCCGCAGATGAAGGCCGGCGCCGGATGTCGCGCCCGGAGCTCGGCCAGCTCGTCGCTCGTCCGCGGCACGCCGCCGATCTCGAGCGCCTCGCGCAGGGCACGGCCGACGTCGGCGAAGTCGGCCCACTCCCGGAACGCCCAGCCTTCCGCGCGGCACACGTCCGCCAGCCGGTCCTTCGCGAACACGAGATCCGCCGGCCACGCCGCCCACCGGTCGCTCTCGCCGTCGCCGACGAACGCGACGAATCTGCCGGCGGCACGATGCACCAGGACACGCTCGCGCTTGCACGTGCCGCACACGAAGCAGGCCGGGTGACCGTACGGGAAGTCGAGCCGGAAGGGTCGGGCGGAGAAGTCAAGGCGCGAGGTCGCTACCGGCAGATCACCCACGCCCAGCCGGTCCAGGTACGGCTCGACGTAGAACCCCAGACCGTCGCTCACGACCTCCACCGACGCGCCGAGATCACGCACGGCGGCGACGAAGGCCGGGAAGGTGAGATCGGGGTGCTGCGCGCGGACGGTCGCGTCCAGCTTCGCGCGATCCTGCTCGAGGATCGTCGCGTCCCACGCGAGGAGGGAGCGCGACCCGACCCGGCCCGCCACGTACGCGTCGTCCCGCGCTCGCCAGCCCGGGTCGGTGGCGTGCGCCGCGAGCAGCGCGTCGGTGACGTCGCCGCGCGAGATCGTCCCGTCGAAATCGACGAGGACGCTGAGAGGGACCGCCCCGTCAGCAGGGGGCGGCACGGGCCCGGCGCGTGTCACGCGCCGCCCGGGCTCAGGCCGGTTCCTGCTCCAGCTCGAGGGCCTCGTCGTCCGCTTCCTCGGTGAGCTTCAGCCAGATG
>JAJYEB010000221.1 GCA_021790375.1 Chloroflexota bacterium
CCGGAGTATGGCCCCGTGCCGACCGCTTGACGCTGCGGCGTGCCGCGCGGTTCCCCGGACGCCAGTGCCCCGATCGGCCCTTACGCCGGGGGCGCCGCGCGATATCGTTGGGGCCGGCGCCCATTCGCCCGGAGACTGGCGCCCGACAGCCCGGGGACCGGCGCCCGTTCGCCCGGAGAGAGGCACACGTGCTCGACCTCGGCCACCAGATCGACCAGCTGCGCCAGGTGCTCCCGCTGCTGCTCCCGCTGATGGTGCTGCAGCTGGCGCTCCTGCTGCTGGCGATCGTGGATCTCTTCCGCGAGGAGCGGAAGGTGCGGTTCGTGGGCAAGCCCATCTGGGCACTCATCATCGTCTTCGTGAATATCGTGGGGCCGCTCGCCTACTTCTTCGTCGGGCGGGAGGACGCGTGACGCCGGGCGCAGGCGCAGCCGGTTGGCCGGGCATGGCCGCCCCGCCCCACGTGCCGGCCGCGGGGTCCACGGTCCCGGCCCCCGCTTCCGCGATCCGCACGCAGGACCTCGGCAAGCGGTTCGGCTCGGTCAACGCGCTCAAGCACCTGGACCTCGAAGTCCCCGCCGGCAGCATCTTCGGGTTCCTGGGCCCCAACGGCGCCGGCAAGACCACCACCCTGCGCCTCCTGACCGGCCTCGCCCGGCCCACCACCGGGACCGCCACCGTCGATGGGATCGCGATCGGGTCGGCCGACGGCAGGCTCCAGCGTCGGATCGGCTACCTCGACCAGGACCCGCGGTTCTACGGCTGGATGCGAGGTGGCGAGCTGCTCGAGATGGTCGCGCGGCTGCACGGGATGGACGGCGGCGACGGGCGGCGGCGCGTGGGAGAGGTCCTGGAGATCGTCGGGCTCGCGGACGTGGCACGCAGGCGGATCGGGACGTATTCAGGCGGCATGCGCCAGCGCCTGGGGATCGGGCAGGCGATCGTCAACCGGCCCTCCGTGCTGTTCCTCGACGAGCCGGTCAGTTCGCTCGACCCGGAGGGGCGTCGGGACCTCCTCGACATCATCGAGCGGCTGCGCGGCACGGCCACCGTGGTGCTCTCCACGCACATCCTCACGGACGTCGAGCGGGTCTGCGACCGCGTCGCGATCCTGAACTACGGCAGCCTGGTGATCGAGGCGCCGATCCACGAGCTGCTCGAGCGCTACGCGCTTCCTGTGTACCAGGTCGACCCGGAGCCCGGGCAGCCGGACGCCATCGGCCGTCTGACGGCCGCACTGCGCGACCAGCCGTGGGTTCGCGAGCTGCGCGTCGAGCACGGCCTCCTCCGCGTCTTCGTCCGCGACCCCGCGGTTGCCGGGCCGGCGCTGCTGCCGATCCTGGCCGGGACGGGCGTGACGCTTGCTGGGTTCGAGCGCGCGCGGCCGTCCCTGGAGGACGTGTTCCTCCACCTCGTCGCCAACGGCGCGCGGGCCACCGAGCAGCGCCCGACGGGCCAGCCGCCATCCGGTCAGCCGCCATCCCCCCAGTCGCCATCGGCCCAGCCCGGTCAGCCGCCGACGATCCAGCCGCCATCGGCCCAACCCGGTCAGGCGCCATCTCCCCAGCCCGGTCAGCCCCCGACGGGCCAGCCGCCATCGCTCCAGCCCGGTCAGCCCCCGACGGGTCGCCCGCCCACGGTCCAGTCGCCCCCCGATCGCCAGCCGCCGCCCCAGTTCCCCTCCTCCTGGCCCGAGAAACCCCGGCAATGAGCGGCTTCGGGCTGCTGCTCCGCAAGGAGCTGCTCGAACAGACCCGCACAATGCGCCTGTACGTCGTGGCGATCGTCTTCGCGCTGTTTGCGATCGTCTCGCCGCTCACCGCGAAGTACCTTCCTGACATCGTCAGGGCGCTTGCCGGGAGCCAGCCCTCGCTGGTCGGCCTGATCCCCACCCCGACCACCGCCGACGCGGTGGACCAGTACCTGAAGAACCTGACCCAGTTCGGGGCGCTGACGGCGATCCTGCTCGCGATGGGCACGGTCGCAACCGAGAAGGAACGGGGAACGGCGGCATTCGTCCTGACCAAGCCGGTCTCGCGGGCCGCGTTCCTCGCCGCGAAGCTCGTGGCGATCGCCGCCAACCTGCTGGTGGCCACCGCCGTGGCCGGGATCCTCGGCTACTACTACACGGCCGTGCTGTTCGAGTCGTTGCCCGTGGACGGGTATGCGGCCATGTGCGTGCTGCTCTGGCTGAGCCTGGTGGTCTACGCCGCGCTCACGTTCCTGGGCAGCACGCTGACCAGCTCGGCCGCCGCCGGCGCGGGGATCGGCATCGTGTTCCTGGTCGTCACCGGGATCATCTCGGCACTGCCGACCGTGGGGCAATACATGCCCGAGTCGCTTGCCCTGCCAGCCCGCGCTCTGGCGCTCGGTCTGCCCTCCGGCGATGTCGCCGCCCCGGTCGTCGTCAACGTGGCGATCGTGCTGGCCGCTGCTCTGCTGGCCTGGTTGTCGTTCCGCCGCCAGGAGTTGTGACGCCCGGGCCCCCCGGCTCTCAGTCGCTGGTGCCCAACGCGCTGGTTTCGCACGTCCATCCCGCTGGTTTCGCACGTCCATCCCGCTGGGTTCGCACGCCCACCGCTCTGGTTTCGCACGTCATGTGAACATCATGGAAGCCGGAGCCGGCGACCGCGGGGAAGCTCCGGATGCTCGCGCGATTGGGTGGGCCTCCTCGGACACTGGGGACATGGCGACTATCGGCTTGGCAGCGCGCCGTCCGAACGGTTCTCGGCTGGGCTGCGCCGTCCGCCGGATTCTTGGCTGGGCTGCGCCGTCCGAACTCACGGTGCGTTCACATCACATGTGATCCTGCGCAGGCCGGCGTGCCGTGCCATCCTGCGCGGCCCACGGCCATGCCGCGCCCCATGCCCCATGCCCCATGCCGCGCGCCATTCCCCCACGGCCATGCCCCCATGCCGTCCGCCATGCCCCCGAGCGCCGACCCTCAGCCGGCCGCCGGCTCGGCCCTCCTCCGACGGTGCACGGCCGCCTCCATCGCCGCCCGGATGCCGGCGTACTGGTCGATCGGACCGGTCCCCGGGTATCGCACGGTGAAGCGGCCGAAGTCGCGGTCCATGCCCAGGTAGCCCTCGTAGGGTCGCGCGTCGCCGATCGGCACACCGGCCATCGCGATCACGCGCATCGCCGGCACGTTCCACGAGACCAGGGCCCGCGGCGACACCTCCAGCCGGCGGAGGTCGGCGGCGACCGGGTGGTCGGTCCCGATGTCGATCTCGGCGCCCCCGAACCGCCGCTGCATCCACGCGTACGACCGCATGTCCATCCGGATCAGTCGCCCGTCCAGCACGCTGTACTGCGCGATGGCCTGGCGCTGGATCGAGGGGCGGCCATGCGGTCGCACCGCCAGGGTCAGGATGTGCGCGTCGCCCTCGGCGACCCGGACCCGCTGCATCACCGTGTCGTCGTCGAAGTCCATGTCGGCCACGAACTTGGGCAGGCCCCACCCCAGCCGACCGGTCTCGCGTACCTGCCGATGGGTGACGGCCATGTGCAGCCCGAACAGCTCGGCGCCGCCGGACGCCATTCCCGCCAGCGTGCCGATCGTGCGCAGGCGTGACTCCGGTCCGTGCGTCACCACCACGGCGACGTCGACCTCTCCGCCCGTCGGCACCAGCAGGGTCGTCGGGTGGTCGCTTCCGTCGGTCACGTCGAGGTGCCGAAGCGCCAGCAGATAGATCAGCGCATGCCCGTCCGGCAGGCGGATCGGGCGAAGCTCCGCGGACGGCAGCGAATCCCTGACGGCGTCGAAGGACGCGGTGTGCAGCGACGCGAAGCCATGCGAATGGCGGAAGTGGAACGGCATGGCGAACCGCACCGATCCGTACTGTTCCGGCGTGCCCGGCGGCTGCGTCTCGTCGTAGAACGGCGCCTCGGCGTTCCTCGCCGCCCTCCGCGCCATCGCGACGCCCACGCCCATGCCCACGCTCGTGCCGGCCGCCGCGAATCCGATGCCCCGGATGATCGAGCGATTCATCGTTCTGCCTCCCCCGGCGGGAGGCCGCTGCCCGCGCCAACACAAGGCGCCCCGTGTGCGCCTGCCCACAGGGGTGCAGCCGCGCCTGCCCGCAGGCGTACAGCTTGGCTCCGTGTCCCGCGCCCGTGCCAGTGCCGCTCGGACCGACCCGTCCGCTCCTCATCCGACCGCGATCCGACCTAAGGGATTGTCAGCTAATTAGCGCTATGGTATGATGGGTGGGTGATCGATGAGACGGCCATCGCAGCCCGCTACCAGGCGCTCTCCCCGCTGGTCGACGAACGGACCCGGCGCCTGACGGCGGGA
>JAJYEB010000222.1 GCA_021790375.1 Chloroflexota bacterium
GTCAACTCGTCGCCTTCAGGTCGATCGAGCCGCCCCCGAGACACTACGGCGCGTTGCCCAGACCGGTTTCGCGGGCCGCTCGGCCGGCTGTCGTGGCCGGACGTCGCCCGGCATCCAGGCCACACCGCGCACACGGGGCCGCAGAGCGCACTCATCCGCAGCGCCCACACGGGGCCGACCGGCACTCGCCCGTCCCGGGCAGGGCTCGTACCGTCTGCGGAGGCTCGAGGGAGGCCGGGGGGATGCGGAGGGAGAGAGCCGTGACGACGAAACGGCAGATCGACGAGTTCTGGGCGCTGAAGCGCATCGCGGTCGTGGGCGTGTCGCGCGACCCGAAGCATTTCTCGAACACCGTCTGGCAGGAGTTGCGCCAGCGACGGTACGAGGCCGTGCCGGTGAACCCTGCCACCGACCGGATCGACGGCCAGCCGTGCTTCGCGCGGGTGCAGGACATCGTCCCGCCGGTGGAGGGCGTGCTGATCATGACGCCGCCCAGCGTGACGGACCGGGTCGTCCGCGACTGTGCGGAGGCGGCCGTGACGCGCGTCTGGATGCACCGCGGAGCGGGCGGCGGTGCAGGGAGCGTGAGTCCTGCCGCGGTCGGGTTCTGCGAGGCCAACGGGATCGCGGTCGTGGCGGGCTTCTGCCCGTACATGTTCCTGCCGGGCACGCCGTTCTTCCATGGGTTGCACGCGTTCGCGAAGAAGCTGACCGGCAGCTACCCCCGATGACCACCGCCGCGGTCGTCTACCGGAGCCGGACCGGGACGACCCGCCGCTACGCCGAGGAGATCGGGGCGCATCTCCGGGCCCACGGCATCGACGTGACGGTCGGGTCCATCGGCGATTGCGACATGGCGGCCCTCGGGGACGTCGACCTGCTGCTGCTCGGGTGCTGGACGAACGGGCTCCTCGTGATCGCGCAGCATCCCGACCAGCCCTGGGTAGCGTTCGCGCGCGACCTTCCGCGGGTCCGCGGGCGGGTGGGCCTCTTCACCACCTACCGGCTCGCCACGGGAAGCATGTTCGGGCGCATGAAGGCCGAGCTGCGCGGCCGCGCGCCGGAACCGGCCCTCGAGCTGAAATCGCGGGACGGCCGGCTGTCCACCGGCGACCGCGCCGCGCTCGATCGGTTCGTCGCCGGGACCTGAGGCGCCCTCGACGCAGCCGTCCGGAAGCCGCCTCGCGGCAGGGCGGGACAGCAGCGGCATCACGCGCATCTCTACCTGTGATGACGATCTGCAGTGGGAGTGTCGCCCCGCTCTCCCCCTGGGCCCGGGCCGCGTTCGCGGGTGCCGGGCCAAAGGGCTCTGTCCGCGTACGCCTCCCGCTGGCAGCATGGCCCGACAGGGAGGGACGGGGTGCACCGGCGCCTGGGCTGCTGCTCCAGGCGGTTGTGGTACGCATGTCGCGACGGTGGTGCCCCCGGTCGGTCATGGCGCTGACGGACGTCGCGGGATCGAGCGGCGAACGGGCACAGCGTGACGCGGCAATGGCCGAGTTTGTGCCCCTCGCGGCGGCAGGCGACGAGGCGGCATTCACGCGACTGGTTGCCGCCTTCAACGCCGACATGGCGCGGGTCGCCTACGTCATCTGCGGCGGGGACCGCGAGCTGGCCCAGGATGCGGTGCAGTCGGCCTGGACGATCGCCTGGGGTCGCCTGCACACGTTGCGCGAGCCCGGCCGCGTCCGCGCGTGGCTCCTCTCGGTCACGGCCAACGAGGCACGGCAGCTGCTGCGGCGCCAGCGCCGGGTCGTGGCAGTCGGAATGGAGTACCTGGAGGACCGCGTCGTCACGCCCGGTCCCGATGCTTCGGCACGTTCGCTCGACGTGGCCGCGCTGGTCGCGCGACTGAGCCCCGACGAGCGCGCGCTCGTCGGCCTGCGCTACGCCGCCGGGCTCGACTCGGGCGAAATCGGCGCGTTGCTCGGCATCTCGGCATCCGGGGTGCGCAGCCGCCTGGACCGGCTGCTGGACCGGCTGCGCCTGGAGCTCGCGGATGACTGAGCGCGAGGCGTTCGAACGGCGGTTCGAGGCTGCGGTCCGCGAGTGGGCCGACCGCGCCCCCACCGACGTCGACGAGCGGGCGCTGGTCCGATCGCTCGCGGCCGGCACCCCGCGCGGCCGGCGCATCGTGGCCGTGCCGCTCTGGCGGTTGCCCAGCCTAGGGCTCGCCTGGGTTCTCCTGGTTCTCGGGCTCCTGGTCACGCTCAGAGTCGGCCTGGTGGCCTCCGGTGCGCTGCGGGACCTCAACCTCTTCACCGTGGCGCCCGGGCCCACGCACGTGCCGGCCACCGTGCCGGCCGTGGTCTCGTCACCGGCAGTCCCGACACCCACACCGGGCGCAAGCGGCTCCCCGCCGGCCTCGCCGCAGGCCCCGGCCGCGCCGGTCTCCGTGCCGTCCCAGGGCCCGTCGCCCGCCGCGGTGCAGGCGTACTCGAGCACGCTCGCGTGGAGCGGGTTCGACCGCCTCCCCCGCTTCTACGCCGGCCGCGCGCTCACCGACCCGATCGTCGGCGGCATCACGGCTGGGGGCCCGGGG
This sequence comes from Chloroflexota bacterium, assembly GCA_021790375.1. Classification (GTDB taxonomy): domain Bacteria; phylum Chloroflexota; class Limnocylindria; order Limnocylindrales; family CSP1-4; genus JAJYNJ01. The sequence continues at coordinate 2,543 of JAJYEB010000222.1, forward strand.
TTCGTGGTGGTCGGGAGCGACTGGGTCGACGCGGAGGGGGCGGTCGCCGTGGCATGGACCTCCGCCGACGGACTGGCATGGGCCGAGCACCCGATCGGGTCGCCCGGTCCGACGTCGACCCTGACGAGCCCTGCGCTCTCCTCGGTCACCACCGGGGGAGGCATGCTCGTGGCAGTCGGACGGGTCGGGATCTGGCGATCGACCGACGGCCTTGCCTGGGAGCAGGCCGCTCCTTCGTCCGGCCTTGGCGGGATCCCGATGCGGGTCGCGCGGGGACGTGCCGGTTTCGTGGCGATGGGCCGGGGCCTGGGCGAGCCCTGCCAGGGGCGCGCCTGGACGTCGACTGACGGCGCGAGCTGGCGGGACGTCGCGCTCCCGGACGCCGACCACTTCTGCCCGGCCGCGGTCGCGGGCAGCGCATCCGGGTACGTCGCCGTGGGGAACGACCCGCTGGATGGCGGGCCGGTCGTGCTGGCATCGTCCGACGGCGTCTCGTGGAGCAGGGCTCCGGCCCAGCCGTCCCTGGCGTGGGACGCAGACCCCGAGGGGGTGGCGTGGACCGGCGATCGCTGGACGGCGTTCGGCAGCTTCCTGCCGTCCACGTCGGCCGATCAGGGCGTGCAGGTGTGGCAGTCGACGGGCGGCCTTGCGTGGAGCCGGACGGGCTTCCTGCAGCCGACCGGCCCGTTCGCCTGCGACCCGGGCTCGGTGCACATGCTCGACCTCACCGGGTTCGGACCCGGGTACGTGGCGGTGGGCTCGTGCACGGCGAATCCCGAGCTGGTCGGCATCGCGTGGACGTCCGCGACCGGCGGCACGTGGCAGGGCGTGCTGGGTCGCGTGCGGCCGATGTCGGGCGTGGCGAGCAACGGCACGAGGCTGGTGGCCATCGGATCCGACTGGCCCGACCTGCGCCCGATCGTGACCACGGCGGTCCTGGCGCCGTAGGCGTCGAAGGCGTCGAAGGGGCCGGCCCCACCGGACGGTCGCCGCGTCCGGCAGCGGGGCACCCGCCCGGCAGCGGGGCACCCGCCCGGCAGCGTGTTACCCGCCCGGCAGCCGGTGCCTCGCCACGAAGGCCGCGGCCTGCGCGCGGCGCTGCAGGTTGAGCTTCGAGAGGATGGAACTCACGTAGTTCTTGACGGTCTTGTCCGAGAGGAAGATCTCCGCCGCGATCTCCTTGTTGGTCTTGCCCTCGGCCACCAGCAGGAGGATGCGGCGCTCCTGGTTCGTGAGCCCGGCCAGCTCGTCCTGGTACGTGCCCGACGCGATGCGCCGGACCCGGTCGAGCACCTGCTCGGTGATGGTTGGGTCGAGTAGCGAGCCGCCGCGCCCGACCGCCTCCAGCGCCGCGACCAGGTCGCGCCCGCGGACCTGCTTCAGGAGATACCCGCTCGCGCCGGCCACGATCGACGCGAAGATCGCTTCGTCGTCGGGGTAGCTGGTCAGCATGACCACGCGGATCTCGGGGTGCTCCGCGCGGATCTCACGGGTCGCTTCGATGCCGGAGCCGTCGGGGAGCCGGATGTCCATCACGATGACGTCGGGGCGGTAGAGGTGTGCCTGGGCGATCGCCTCGGCTGCCGATGCGGCCTGTGCCACGACCTGGAACCCGGCGTGATGCTCGAGCAGCGACACGATGCCCTGCCGGACCACCTCGTGGTCGTCCACCACCAGGATCCGCAGCGCGGCTGGAACCGGGGCGTGCGTCCCTCCCGATGATCGGGTCGCGGGTTGCCTCTGGCCGGGTGG
>JAJYEB010000223.1 GCA_021790375.1 Chloroflexota bacterium
CGCGGGTTCCTGGGGCCCCGAGGAGGCGGACCGGCTGATCGAACGGGACGGCCGACGGTGGCGGAGGCTCTGATCCATGGCGGACGACTCGGGCACCCCGCCCGCTGCCGGCAGCGGAGGACCTGCCCGCCCCCGGCGGGCAGGGGCGGCCGCCGGGCGTCGCGCGACGGATAGCGCGGGTCGCGCCCACCGCCCGGGGAAGGGTCGCATCGCCGGCCCCGATGCGGCGCCCATCCTGCCGGCGACCCCCGGCGCCCAGCACCACTGGGATTCCCGGGCGGGTTCGGTGGACGAGATCGAGTCGGAGCTGGCCCGGATCTGGGGCATGGCGGCGCACGAGGCCGAGCTGGAGGGCATCCCCCCGGCGGCGGAGGCGGACGCATTCGGCGACCCGCGGGTGGCCCGGCGCCTGGACCGCGGCGGCGAGCTGCGTGTCCGGGCCCGCACGTCGGTGCTCACGCTGGTCGTGGTGGCCACGCGCCCGGAGACGCTCGTGCGTGCCCTCGACGCCATCGCCGAGCTGGCCGGCCGCCACCCCTCGCGCGCCATCATCCTGGCGCCGGGGGATCCGGACGGACCGGCGGCGCTGGATGCCCGGATCAGCCTCGAATGCAGCGTCCGCCCCACGAGCGTCACCGAGACGTGCGCCGAGCGGATCCTCGTGCAGGTCAGGGGGGAGACCGCGCAGCACCTCGCGGGGATCGTGACGCCGCTGCTGATCCACGACCTCCCGGTGGTGCTCTGGTGGGCCGACGATCCACCCCTGGGCTCCCGCCAGCTGCGCGAACTGGCCGAGACCTCCGACGGGCTGCTGGTCGACTCGGGCGCGTTCCGCGACGACGGCACGGCGCGCCTGTCGGCCCTGGCCGTGATGATCGCCGGGGGCGAGATCGCCGTTCACGACGTGGGCTGGATGCGCCTGACCCTGTGGCGCGAGCTGCTGGGCGGCCTGTTCGACCACCCGCTCCTGGTGCGCGAGCTTCCGTCGCTGCGGAGCGTGCGCCTGGACGTGCTGCGCCCGGGATCGACCCTGCGGGTCTCGAAGGCGGCGTGCTTCGCGGGCTGGCTGGCCGCGGCGCTGCACCTGGACGTGGTCCGGCCGCTGGCGCCGAAACGGAACTCGGAGAGCCTGGTGGGCGCCTGGACCGACGGCCGCCGGGAGATCCCGGTCGAGTTCCGCCCCGTCATCGCCGCCGTGCCGGTGGGAGCGCCCGCCACCGGGTCGCTCCAGCGGGTCGAGCTCGAGCTGGGGCGCGGGCGGCGCGTGATCCGCGCGCGCGTCACCCGGCAGGCCGACCATCTCCTGGCCACGGCCGACTGGGACGGCGCCGAGGTCGCGCGCCGGGCCGGGAGGCTCGAGCCGTTCGACGAGGCGCCGTACGTCGCCGAGGCGCTCGACCAGATCGGACACGACAGGATCTTCGAGGAAAGCGTGACCCGCGCGGCGCGCCTGGTCGGCGGATAGCGGCCCGCGCCCGGGCCAACCGATCGGGTGCGGGCCCGGGGGTCCGAAGGCCGTCGGCGAGCACGCTCCCCGGCCGGCACAGACAGGAGGACGGGATGGCAGGACCCCGCATCGTCGTGGTGGCGGGCGAGGACGAGATCGCACGGGCCTGCGCCGACTACACGTGCAGGGCCATGGAACGCGCGATCGCCGAGCGGGGGCGCGCGCACCTGGCGCTGACGGGAGGCAGTACGCCGATCGCCCTTTACCGCGCGCTCGGGTCGGCGGCGTTCCGCGATCGCCTCGACTGGGGGAGCGTGGACCTGTGGTGGGGCGACGACCGGTTCGTCCCGTTCGACCACCCCGCATCGAACGTGGGCCTGGTGCAGGACACGCTCCTGGACCGGGACTCGGGGATCGCGATGCCCGCCGGCAACGTCCATCCGTTCCCCATCCCCGAGGCCGACGCGGCCGGAGAGGGGCCCGGGTGGTGCGCGACGAGGTACGCGGAGCAGCTGCTGGCGGCCCTGCCGCTCGACGCGCGCGGGCTCCCGGTCTTCGACCTGGTGCTGCTCGGCGTGGGGCCGGACGGCCACTTCCTGTCGTGCTTCCCCGGCAGCCCGCTGGTGGATGCGCCGGCGCCGCCGGTCTGCGCAGGCGTTCCCGCTCCCACCACCGCGAGTCCGCACATCCCGCGGGTCACCTGCTCGCCGCGGCTCACCGAGAATGCCCGGGACGTCCTCGTGATGGTGGCGGGCGCGGGGAAGGCGGCGATCGTGGCGGCGGTGCTGGCGGGGGCGCGCGACCCGCATCGGTACCCGTCGCAGCTCGCGGCGCGCGAGGGCGCGACCTGGCTGCTGGATTCGTCCGCCGCAGCGGGGTTGCCGGCGGACGTGCGGGCCACCGCCGGCTGATCCGGCGCGACTGATCCGCGGCTGCCGACGCGGGGCGACCGACCCGGCGCGACTGATCCGCGGCTGCCGACGCGGGGCGACCGACCCGGCGCGACTGATCCGCGGCTGCCGACGCGGGGCGACCGATCCGGCGCGACTGACCGGGCGCGAGGCGGCCGGGGCACGTCACGGCCGGGACCTCAGGCGGTCAGGGCCTCCCCCACCCGGGGCGCCACCGCCGTCCAGGCCAGGGTGACCACCCAGGCCACCACGAGCCCCAGGATGGCCGCGCCGACGATGTCGTCGAGCCAGTGCACGCCCGCTACCACGCGAGCGATGCCCACCGCCACCACGATCACGGCGGTCAGGGCCCTGGTCCGGCTCCCCACTCGCGCGGCGAGCATCGCCATGCCGCCGCTCACGTGGTCGCTCGGGAAGCTCGCGTCGGCGGCGTGCGGGAAGAGCGGCGGCTGCCCGAGCAGCACGAACGGCCGGGTCTCGGGCAGCAGAAGTCCCGCCACGTGGGCGATCACGAGCGCGATGGCCACCGCCGCGATGCCGGGGGCGATGCGGAGGCAGGTCGCGATCACTCGCTCGCGCGGCGTGCCCGAGGCAGCCCACAGCGCCCCCAGGCCCACCACGAGGATCGCCAGGACGATGCCGTACTGCGCGATCCCGGAGACCACGTGGCCGGCTACCGTCGGCGCGGTGGCGTCCCAGCGAAGGAACGTGGGCTCGATGGCGCGGCTGAGGGGATCGGGCATGGTGCTCCTCCTGCAGGACGGGGGACCGCCAGTATCCCGCAGGCGGGTCGCGGGCCGGTGAGGATGCGGTGAAGTGTTCGCAACAGCTCGCACCGTCACCGGCCCGCGGGAGTGGTCAGCGGCGCCGGGCCGCCGTCGAGAGGACCGTGCCGGCCACGATGGAAACCGCACCGAGGCCAAGGATCAGGACGAGCAGCGGCAGCACCCCGCCCGGTCCTCCGTTGGCCTGGCCGCCCGCCGTACTGGTCGGTGGCAGCGATGAGCTCGCCGACGGGGACGCGCTCGGCGTGCCCGTGGGCACCACCGCCGCCGCCAGCGCCACGTGCCAGACCCCGCCCAGAGCGGCGATCCCCTCGCCGTTGGTCTGACCGGCGGCCGTGTCATGGGCGAAGTAGTAGACGGGGTGCCCGTCGTACGTGACCTGCGTGGTCCCGTCCGCGCGAACGAACGTGCCGAAGGTGCCCGTCGCTCCCGCGGCACCGGTCACCGACCCGCCGGGCGCCACCAGCAGCGGCGGCCAGTTCGCCAGGCAGGGTCCGTTGCAGGCCGGCGCGGCGGTCGAGTCGGACGAGAGCGTGTAGAGGGCGTGCCCGCTGGGTCCGGTGAGGTAGGAGCCGAGCGTCGCGCTCGTGGCGACCCCGAGCTGCACGCCGGACGGCGCCCCGGAGAGCGCCGCGACCTGCCAGATCCCTCCCAGGGCCTTGATCCCCTGTCCGTTGGTCTGGCCGGCGGACGTGTCATGGGCGAAGTAGTAGAGCGGCCGGCCGTCGTAGGTGACCTGGTTCGCCCCGGTGTCCGCGCGCGTGAAGGTCGAGAGGGTGCCGGTGGCGCCGGATGGACCCGTCACGGCGCCTCCCGGAGCCACCAGGAGCGGCGGCCAGAAAGACAGACACGATCCTGTGCAGGCGCTGCCACCGGCCGGGTCCGACGAGAGCGTGTACAGGGTGAGCCCGGAGGGGCCGGTGAGGTAGGAGCCGAGCGTCGCGCTCGTGCCGGCGCCCAGCTGCAGACTGGACGGCACGGGCGTCGCCGTCGGGGACGCGCTCGGCGCCGGGCTGCCGTACGAGACGGCATCCACGCCGGCCGCCGACCAGGACGCGATGATGATGAGCAGGGACGCGAACAGCCCGGGCAGAGCCAGGCGACGGGTCCACCGGGAGTGGTGCATCGGGCGGGACTCCTC
>JAJYEB010000224.1 GCA_021790375.1 Chloroflexota bacterium
CCAGGGTGGTCTTGCCGCAGCCCGACTCCCCCACCAGCCCCATGGTCTCGCCCCGGCGGATGTCCAGGCTCACGCCGTCCACGGCGTACACGTGCCCCACGGTGCGCCGCAACAGCCCGCCCAGCACCGGGAAGTACGTCCTGAGGTCCCGCACCTCGAGCAGCGCGCCGGCGCCCCCGGCGGAGGATGCCTCCGGGCCTGCGGAGATCCCCGGCTCGCGGCCGTCCATCGGGCCACCCACGCTCATTGGGCCACCACGCCGCGGACTGCCGCCACGGCAGCGGCCTCATAGGCGCCCCGTCGCGAGGCCCCCTCATCCGTGTGCAGGAAGCAGCGCACGGTCCGGCCGTCCCGATCGGTCGCCGCCAGCGACGGCTCACTGGCGCGGCAGCGTTCCCACGCGAAGGGGCAGCGGGGCTCGAACTTGCATCCCGGAGGCATGCGGAACGGGTTCGGCACGACGCCCTTGATGACGGACAGCTCGCGGCCTCGCCGCTGCCGGCCAGGGATCGAGCTCAGCAGCCCCTGCGTGTAGGGGTGCTTGGGCTGCAGCAGGACCTGCTCCGCGGTGCCCTGCTCCACGATGCGTCCCGCGTACATCACCGCGACGTGCTGGACCGTCTCCGCCACCACGCCGAGGTCGTGGGTGATCAGCAGCAACGCGGTGCCGGTCCTCGCCTGGATCTCCTTGATTAACTCCAGGATCTGCGCCTGGATGGTCACGTCGAGCGCGGTGGTGGGTTCGTCCGCGATCAGCAGCTTCGGGTGGCACGAGAGCGCCATGGCGATCATCACGCGCTGCCGCATGCCGCCGCTCAGCTCGTGGGGGTACTGCCGCACGCGTCGCTCCGGGGCCGGGACGCCGACCGCCCGCAGCGACTCGATCGCCCGGTTGCGGGCCTCCGCGCCGCCCACGTGCTGGTGAAGCCTCACCGCCTCGGCGATCTGCTCGCCCACGGTGAAGACGGGGTTGAGGCTGGTCATCGGCTCCTGGAAGATCATGGCGATGTCGTTGCCGCGCACGTCGTGGATCTCGCTGTCGCTGAGCTGGAGCAGGTCGCGCCCGTCGAACCAGATCTCGCCGTCGACGATCTTCCCGGGCGGGATGTCGATCAGCCGCATGATGCTGAGGGCGGTGACGCTCTTGCCGCAGCCCGACTCGCCCACGAGCCCGAGCGTCTGTCCCTGAGCGATGGACAGGTCGACACCGTCCACCGCCTTGACCGTGCCGTCCATAACCTTGAAGTGGGTGCGCAGCCCGCGCACGTCAAGGAGCAGGTCGTCGCGGGCGAGGGGCGCCTCCGCGACGAGGTGCGCCGTGCCCGTCATTCCCGGGCCCTCGGATCGAGCGCATCGCGCAGCCCGTCGCCCATGAAGTTGATGCCCAGCACGGTGACCACGATCGCGAGGCCCGGGAAGAGCGGCCACCACCAGTTCCCGACCGTGATGAAGTTGAGCGAGTTCGAGAGGACGTTGCCCCAGGTGGGCGTGGTCACGTCGACGCCGAAGCCGAGGAAGCTGACGAACGCCTCGCTGATGATGACGCTCGCAACGCTCAGGGTGGCGGCGACGATGATCGGGCTCATCGCGTTGGGCAGGATGTGGCGGAAGATGATCCGCACGTCGCCCACCCCTGCCGCGCGGGCCGCGTCGACGTAGTCCTCGCCCCGCAGCGAGAGGAACAGGCTGCGCACCAGCCGTGAGATGCCCGGCCAGCTGAAGATCGCGAAGATGAACATGATCAGGTACCAGCTGCCGCCGCCCAGGAACTTCGAGACGACCAGGATCACGAAGAGGAGCGGCAGGCTGAGCATGATGTCGACGATGCGCATGAGCAGGTTGTCGATCCAGCCGCCGAAGTAGCCCGCCACCCCGCCGACGATCGCGCCGATCGTGGCGCCGACGATCGACGCGCCCACGCCGATCAGGAGCGAAAGGCGCGCGCCGTTGACCACCAGCGTGAGCACGTCACGCTGCAGGCCGCCGGTCTCGCCGAACGGGTGCGCCAGGGACGGCGGACGCCCCGCGTAGACGAACTTGTCGGGCGTGGGGATGGTGTAGAAATTGTATGGGAGGAGGAACGGGCCGAAGGCAGCCACGGCGCACATGCCGAAAAAGAGCACTGCGCCCACGATCGCCAGGCGGTGCTTCTTGAAGCGGCGCCAGGCGAGCTGCCACTGGCTGAGCGACTCGAGCTTGACCTCGAAGTCGGGCCGCTCGAGCTGGATCGCCTCCAGCTCGGCTGGCGTGAGCTCCTTCACGCGCGGTGTCTCGATCTCGGTCATCGCGTTCCCTAGTCGTACTTCACGCGCGGGTCGACGATCGCGTACGTCAGGTCCGCCGCCAGGTTGGCGAACACCGTGACGACCGCGGTCACCGAGAGGAGCCCCATCAGCACGGGATAGTCGAAGCTCGCCGTCGACTGGATGAACTGGAAGCCCATGCCCGGCCAGCTGAAGATCGTCTCGGTGACGAACGCGCCGGTGAAGAGGAACGGGATCTCCAGGCCCAGGTTCGTGATCACCGGAAGGAGCGCATTGCGCAGCGCGTGGCGGAACACCACGCCCCGCTCCGGCACGCCCTTGGCGCGGGCGGTGCGGATGTAATCCTGGTTCAACGCCTCGAGCATGCTCGAGCGCACGAACCGGGAGTCGTACGCGATGCTGACCACGACGAGCGTGAACACCGGCAGGATCATGTGCGTGCCCAGGTCAGCGAGCGCGTTGAGCGGCTGCGACCCGAAGAAGGCCCAGTACTCCGACGTGCCGAACGGCGGCACGGTCCGCGCGTTCCACATGCCACCGGCGGGCAGCACGTGCAGCGACCCGGCGAACACCGTGATCAACATGATGCCGAGCCAGAAGGTGGGGAACGAGAAACCGACGTAGTTGAAGACGGTGAGCGCCGAGTCGAACAGGCTGTACCGCTTCACGGCCGCATAGACGCCGCTGATGAACGCGATGATCACCCAGATGACCCAGGCGGTCCCCGCGAGGATCAGGGTCGCCGGCAACCTGTCGCCGATGATGGCCGCGACGGGCTCCCCGTTGACCACGGAGAAGCCGAAGTCGCCGTGGAGCACCCCGTTGTCGCCACCGGGGAGCTCGATCCGGACGCCGGCCAGCTCGATCGTCCCACCGGGCAGGGCGTTTACCAGGAACGGCTTGTCGCCGCAGACGCCCAGCCACTTGCAGTACTGGATGGGGATCGGCTGATCGAGGCCCCAGCGGTGGCGGAACGCCGCGATCTGATCCGCGGTGATGCGTGGATTCTGGGCGAACCGCGCCTCGGGCCCGCCGGGAGCGATGAGCAGGATCGCATAGATGATCATGGAGATCCCGAGGAGAACCGGGATCGCCTGGAGCGTCCGACGTACCGCGTACTTGATCACGGCGCGCTGCCTGTCCGTCCTCTAGCTCGATACGTGAAGGCTGCGGGGCCCGAGTCAGGCCCCGCAGCCTGATGCGCGACTCGATCCAGCACGAATGCCCCTATGGGCGACTCGGCGCTATTGCTTGACCCACCAGTCCCCGGTGTTCCACATCACGCTGTACTGCGTGGGATTGGGAAGGTAGTTCTGGACCTTGCCGGTCGACAGCCAGACTTCCCTCCAGTTGAAGAGCGGGATCTCCACGACGTTCTTGTAGTACAGGTCCTGGAAGATACCCAGGTTCTCCTTGATCACGACCGGATCGACGCTGGTCTTGACGGCGTTCCACGCCGCGTCGATCGCCGGGTCGTTGGTGCGCGTGGTGTTCTGGCCCTGGTGCGGAGGATTGTCCGGGATGCCGACCGAGTTGTAGACGTTGTACGATCCCAGCGGATCCGGGCTGTACGACCACGCGAACTCGGCCAGGTCGTAGTTGCCGCGCTGCAGGTTGCATGGCGTGTCGGCCGACACCGCGTCCCAGCCACCGAAGAGGTCGGGGTTCGCCGGGACGGGCTTGACGTCGACCTTGACGCCGATCTGCTGCAGCCAGGATGCGACGAGGGTGAGCGTGTCGATGCGGCTCTGCTTCTGCGTGGTGCACGCGGTGAGCTCGAGCTTGACGCCGTTCTTCGCGCGGATGCCGTCCGAGCCCTTGGCCCAGCCCGCACCATCGAGCAGCTGGTTGGCCTGGGCGAAGTCCTGCGTGACTACCGGCTCTTCCTTGTAGTAGTAGAGGAGCGGCGAGTACGGCGTGTTGGACGGCTTGACCGTTCCGCCCAGGATCCGGTCCGTGATCTCGCTCTTGTTGTACGCGAGCCGGATCGCCTGCTTGATCGTGAGCACG
>JAJYEB010000225.1 GCA_021790375.1 Chloroflexota bacterium
AGGCCCGGGCAGGCCTGCTCGCGGACCTGACCTCGTACCTGCCGCAGCTCAGCAACATCTCGCAGGCCGCGATCCAGGCCGACACCGTCGACGGCAAGCTCTACGCCATCCCCGAGTCGGTCAAGGGCGTCGCGCTCTTCTACAACACCTCGATGCTGCCCACCGCGCCGGTCACGACCGATGACTGGCTCGCCAACGCCAGCAAGCTCGGATGGGTGTACGGCGCCAACGGTGGCGGTGCGTACTACCTGTGGGGCCTGTTCCAGGCATTCGGCGGCAACATCCTCGATCCCAACACCGGCAAGTGCGCCGCCACGGCGAACTCCGGCGTTGCCGACGCCCTGGCCTGGCTCCAGAAGGCCAAGGCCGCGGGCATGCACATGTACCAGAACGACACGACGGCCGCGGCCGACTTCGTGGCCGGCAAGATCGCCGGCTTCATCGACGGCCCCTGGCAGTCCGGCAACCTCGAGAAGGCCCTCGGCAGCAAGCTGGCGGTCGCTCCCGGCCCGACCGGACCGGGCGGCAGCTTCGGCCCGCTCGTGGCCCCTGACGGCTACTACATCAACAAGAACTCGGCGAACGTGGACCTGGCCGTGAAGTTCGCCATCCAGATGGACTCCCAGGCGAACGAGCAGATCTTCGCCGACCAGGCCGGCCACATCCCGGCCATCGCCGGTGTGACCTTCAGCAACCCCATCAGCCAGGGCTTTGCGAACGCCTACAAGACCGGGTTCCCCCGGCCCACGGCCAAGCAGCTCGACAACTACTGGACCCCCTTCGGCAACGCGCTTGCCGCGGCCATCGACAAGGGCACCTCGACCACGACCCTGGTCGCGACGGCCTGCCAGCAGATGGATAAGGCCAACGGTCTCTAGTAACGTCTGACCACTGGCCTCGTCCAGCGGTCACCGCAGCGAGGGGACGCCGGGCTCTCCGGCGTCCCCTCCACACCGGGCAGGGGAGGATTCACGATGCGTGCGCGGGAGGTCCACCGGTGAGCGTCCTGGCATCGGCGGCGACGACGCCGCGCCGCTCCTGGTGGCGGCGTTCGCGCAACACGCGCACGGCCTACCTGTTCCTGCTGCCGGCGCTGCTCGTGATGGCGGTCATCACGTTCTACCCGCTCGTCTTCCAGGTCTGGATGTCGTTCACCGACTACGGCCTGAAGAACCTGAACGCCAGGGCGCCGGCTCCGCCCTACGTGGGGTTCAACAACTACCTGCGGATCCTCCAGAACAACATCGTCATCCCCAACTTCGACTTCATGCGCGTCCTGGTGTTCAACCTCTGGTGGGCGCTCTCGAACGTGGTCATCCACGTGGTCCTGGGCGTCCTGATCGCGATCATCCTCAACACGCCGGGACTCTGGCTGAAGCGCTTCTACCGGGCCATCTACATCGTGCCCGTGGTGATCCCGCCGATCATCGTGGCCACGGTCTGGCGCAACATGTTCGACCCGACCAATGGGGCGGTCAATTTCCTGATCGACATCATCTTCCGGCTGCCCCCCGGCGGCTTCAACCTCGACTGGCTGAACCAGCCCAACCCGATCATCGCGGCCGGGCCGTTCGTGCTCCCGCTGGCCTACTTCGCCCTGCTGGCGGCCAACGTCTGGCTGGGTTGGCCACTGAATTCGGTGGTCGCGACCGGCGCGCTGCAGAGCATCCCGAACGAGCTGTACGAGGCCGCGGAGATGGACGGCGCGGGGGCGTGGGCCAAGTTCCGGGCCGTCACGCTGCCGTTCCTGCGGCCGGCAATGCTGCCGTATGCCATCTACGGCTTCGTCATCACGTTCAACCTGTTCTACCTCTCGTACTTCATGTCCGGCGGCGGCCCCTTCGGCCAGACGGAGCTGCTCGTCACCACGGCCTACCGCCTGGTCAACGAGCAGCAGCTCTACGGGGTGGCCGCGGCGTTCGCCGTGTTCCAGTTCTTCATCCTGCTGGCGATCACCCTGGTGACCAACCGCCTGGCGAAAGCGACGGCACAGTTCGATGCGTGACGACCGTTCGATGCGTGACGAGAGGAGCCGGTCATGACCGCTCAGGTCGGTGCCGTCCCCCAGGCCATCACCAAGCCGGTCGCCGTCGCGACCACGCAGCGGCAGCGCCGTCTTCCGCTCCGGCGGCAGTTCATCCTGCAGCTGGTCTGCCTGTTCATCGCCCTGACGGTCCTCTTCCCGATCATGTGGATCGTCAGCATGGCGATCGACCCGCGCAACATCTCGCGGCCCGACGGCCTGACGCTCATCCCGCCGGGGGCGTCGTTCGCGGCCTTCGCACAGGTCATCCAGCAGCCCACCCAGAACCCGGTCTCGTTCGTGCAACTGGCCGCCAACAGCCTCTTCATCGCCGTGATCATCTCGACGGCGAGCGTGGGGGTCGGGGTCCTGGCCGCCTATGCGTTCTCGCGCATGGCATTCCGCGGCCGCGAGACGCTGATGATCGGCGTGCTCGCCGTGCTGATGCTGCCCGCCGTGGCCACCCTGGCCCCCCTGTACGTGATGCTCAGCAAGGTCCAGATCGGCACGTTCAACCTGCGGGACTCGCTCTTCGGAGTCGCGCTGGCGGTGACCTCCGGGCAGCTGCCGTTCGCGATCTGGAACATGAAGGGCTACATCGACACGATCCCGCGCGACCTGGAGGAGGCGGCGGCGGTGGACGGCGCCGGCAAGCTCCAGACGTTCTGGCACGTGATCCTGCCGCTCTCGACCCCGGTGCTGGCGGTGACCGCGTTCTTCGGGTTCATCGCGGGCTGGACGGAGTTCTACTTCTCCTGGCAGTTCCTCGACCAGCCCCAGAGCTTCACGCTGGCCATGGCGCTGAACGGGATGGTGGGGCAGTACGGCACCACGCCGTGGTCGCAGTTCGCGGCCTTCTCGATCCTGGTGGCGCTGCCGGTGTCGGTGGTGTACATGTTCCTGCAGCGCTACATCGTGGGCGGCCTGGCGATCGGCGGCGTCAAGGGGTAGACCAGGGCGGTCCGGTGAGTTGGGTGGATGCGCCTCCCGACCGCGGAACCTGCGGCGCCCTACGGCGGGCCGGCTACCAGGTGCTCTGCTCCAGGTGCGCGATCGGTGCGTAGACCTGCGCGTTCAGCCCCATGAGGAGCACGGTCGTGGACGTCGGAAGCTGGCTCCGCGTGAGTGTCACGGACGGCTTGAGCGTGTAGGTCGTCTTCCATGTGGACGCGGCCAGCTTCACGACGGTCACACCATCCACCTCGACGTCCACGTGCGTGGGTATGAGCACCGCCGGGTGGACCTGGTTCATCTGGTCAAATCCGCGGCGGTTGGTCGCGTCCACGTCGCTGATCGCGTTGCCGAGCTGGGAGATGGCGATATCCACCCGACCGATGGCCGCCATCTGCCCGGGCGTGAGCGCATCCTGGCCGAGATCGCCGAAGTGGACGACCCGCATGCCTCCGACGTCGATCACGAAGATGTAGTCGCTGCCGTCCTTCGGGAGGAACGGATCGCCCTGGTTGTGCGCCGCCGCGATTCCGGTGATGTGCACGTCCTCGCGCTCCAGCGATCCCGTTTCGAAGGTCAGCATCGTGCCGGGGAACGTGTTTGCCCACAGCGGGTTCCAGTGATCGTCGTGGGCATGGGTCGTCAGCAGGATGTCGTCGGTCGTGGCCGGGCTCGTGAGCCGGCCGGGATCGGCCACGTCGACGAGCACCCGCTGGCCGGCCGGCGAGAGGAGCTCGACTTGCGCGCTCTCCTCGAACGTGATGCGCACCCCGCCCGCCGGCACCGACGCGAGCGCCCCGCCCGACGCGAGCGCCCCGCCCGACGCGACCGCCGGGGCCGGTGAGGCGGCCGGGGTTGTGGCCTGGGCCGACGCGGACGGCGCCAGGGCCGACGCGGACGGCGCCAAGGCCGACGCGGACGGCGACGCGCTCGCGCCGCACCCGGCGATCAGCAGTGCCCCGGTGAGTGCGATGGCCCATCTCGTGCGCATGGCATGCCTCCCTCCAGCCGCGTCGAACGATGGACCTCGGGCGTTCCCCGAGCGTTCCCCGGCGACGCGCCGGGGCGAGCGGAGATGACGCGCCGGGGCGAGTGGAGATGACGCGCCGACCCACGGGAGATCACGTGCCTCAGCCTGGGAGACCGTCCGCCTCGGCGTGGGGGATCGACCGTGCGCTTCTCGGAGCGGCCGGGCCGACACCCGCGCCGTCGATCGGCGTGGCACCATCTGGCCTCATGACGATCGACACGCCCGCCTGGGTCCGCGATGCGGTCTTCTACCAGGTGTTCCCCGA
>JAJYEB010000226.1 GCA_021790375.1 Chloroflexota bacterium
AGCGCTGGCGGCTCAGTCAGCATCGCGTTCCGCCCGCTCGATCCAGGCCAGCAGGACCGGGCGCCAGCGACGCCCGTGCAGCGTCTTCTCGAGGTGCGCCTGGGGACAGAGCAGCACCAGGTTGTCCGGGGTGCTCGGGCTCTTCAGCCCCAGCCCGCCCGACGCGCGGACGTGGTCGAGCTCCAGGCGTCCCAGGCACAGGTGGGGGATCCCGAGGCGGGTGAAGACGCACGCGCGGTCACGCCGGCGCACGTGGTCGCGCACCGTCGGCGGCACCGGGTCGCGACGGACGGCCCGCCGATGCCGACGAGCGGGATAGCGGCGCAGCACGGTCGCTCGGACTGGTCGACGGGGCGGGTCAGGCGGCGGCGTTCGACGTCGCGCCGGGGGCCGGCGCTCGGACCGGTTCCCCCAGCGCCGTGCGCGCCGCGCCCTGGTCCCATGCGTACAGCCGGCGGGCGTCGAGGAAGGCGGCGACCGCGGCGCGGTCCACCACCACCGGATAGAGGCGGGCGCCGTCGGGGCGCACATGGAGGATCCCGAACCGGGTGGCCGGCGGCACCGGGTACGGCGTGGGGTCGCCGGGCCGGCCGATGAACTGGGCCCGGGCGAGCCCGGCCAGCTGGAGCGCGGTGTCGGGGTAGATGCCTGACCCGGTCTTGTAGTCGATGAGCCAGATCTCCCCGTCGATCTCGATGAACGCGTCGGCCGTGCCGCCGTACTCGTAACGCTCCGAGAACACCATCGCCTCGACCGCCAGGAACCGCGGGCGAAAGGGCTCGAGGAAGTCGCGCCGGTAGGCCTCGAGGTAGGGGCGCACCTGCGCGTCGACCGCCACCGGATCGCCGCGGCCCAGCCCCTCGGCCACCGCATGGACCCGCGCGCCCAAATCGGCCGCTACGTCGCGGCGGTAGTCGGGGATCCGCTTCAGCCACTCCACTGCCGCCTGGGGACCGCCGGACGCCACCATGCGCGCGAGGACGTCGACGTTGCGCACTGCGCAGGCCGCGGTCTCCCGCTTCGCCCAGCCGACCAGGCCCGGCTTGTCCTTGATGCCCAGGATGGTGGTCACCGAGGGATACCAGGGGCCGTTGTTCCAACGGTAGCGGTGGCGGGCGTCACGAACCAGGCCGACCGATGGGGCCGCGCCCGCATGGTCCCCAACCGCGAGTTGCCCAGATGACCCGTTCTCTGACACGTCCATGCGTTGGTTGGATCCGTACTCCCGGATGCCCCGATCTTTGGTGCGCAGGGCGGCGCTTGCACGTATCCTGCCACCCTGTGTGGGGCACGTCAGAGTTTGACAGATGGTCAGATGCGTGTCAACTGCTGACGCATCCGGCCCCGCGGGTTGGTAGGATGCGGCCGATGCCGGAGACAGTGGGCGCCTGGTTCCGACGCATGCGCCTGCGGGCGGGTTACCGCACCCAGGCGGATCTCGCGCGTGCCCTGGGGGTGGTCCGCCCGGCGGTGGCCAACTGGGAGAGCGAGAGCGTGGCCGGTCGGCCGTCGCGCACGATCCTCCCGCAGCTCGCGCGCCTCCTCGGGATCAGCGCCGACGAGATCGCGGCCCGCTTCGGGATCGACAGCGGGCACCCGGTCGCGGCACCGCCGCTCGACCCGGCCGTGCTGGCCGCCATCGAGGAAGCCGTCGCACGCGGAGTCGCCCGGGGCCTGCGCGACGCGCTCGCGACCGAAGCGGCCCCGCCCCGCGCACCGCGCGCGGAGGAGGGTCCGCCGGCGGACCGGGACCCGCGCTGAGCGGTCACCGCCGTCGCGGGCAGCGGCGCGGAGCCGCGGGGCGACCACTAGTGTCTCACGCCGGAATGGGCTTGATTCTTGAATCGGATGAGCGTACTGTCCGAGGCATGGCTGCACATCCCGCGCCTCCGTTGGCTGTGAGCGAGTCCGAAGCGGATGCTCTCCGGGCCATGACCCGGGCGGGCACGACCGAGCAGCGCACCGCGATGCGGGCCCGGATCATCCTCCGGGCGGCCGAGGGCGCCGCCCACGTGGAGATCGCCGACGAGATCGGCGTGTCGATCCCGACGGTGCTGCTGTGGCGGCGGAGGTTCAAGGAGCGGGGTCTCGCGGGCCTCGCCGATGCACCCCACCCCGGACGGCCCCGCAGATACGGGCGCGAGGTCCGCGAGCGGGTGCTGGCCGAGACCCTCCACGCGCCCGACGATGCCACCACGCACTGGAGCCGCGCGCGCCTCGCCCGCAAGGTTGGCCTCTCCGCCTCGACCGTGGGCCGGATCTGGGCGGAGGGCCGCCTGAAGCCCCACCGCAGCGAGACGTTCAAGTTCAGCCGCGATCCGCAGCTCGTGGCCAAGGTGACCGACGTGGTGGGGCTCTACCTCAACCCGCCCGAGCGGGCCATCGTGCTCTCGGTCGACGAGAAGACCCAGATCCAGGCCCTCGACCACACCGCGCCGATGCTCCAGCTCCGGCCGGGCCAGGTGGAGCGCCATACCCACGACTATCGGCGCAACGGGACGACCAGTCTCTTTGCCGCCCTCGAAGTCGGGACGGGGCTGGTGACGAACCAGGCCGCGCCCCGCCACCGGCACGAGGAGTTCCTCGACTTCCTGAACCTGCTCGCGCGGACCTACCCGCGTCGCCAGATCCACGTCGTCCTCGACAACGTGTCCACCCACAAGACGCCCGAGATCGTGGCCTGGCTCGCTCGCCACCGGCGCTTCCACTTTCACTTCACCCCGACCTCGGCCTCCTGGATGAACCAGATCGAGACCTGGTTCGGGATCCTGAGCCGCCAGGCGCTCGCCCGAGGGTCCTTTGAGAGCGTCCGCGCTCTCGTCGCGGCGATCGAACGATTCACCCGCGAATGGAACAGCGGCGCATCCCCCTTCACGTGGGTCAAGACCCCCGACGAGATCCTCGCCAAGGCGATCCGGAAGGCGCAAGCCGATTCCGGCGCGCGACACTAGGCGTCGTTGTTGAGACACGCCGTGATGACGCGTCCTAGCGTCGGCGGATGGAGGAGATCGAGGGGACCAATCCATCCGACCCACACCGGCGCCTGCTCCGGCAACACGTATCAGGAAGGCCCGGGCTTTCTGTTCCTCGCCACCCGCGGCGGTCGTCCGCCGGGGCCCATAGCGCGCGACGACGTGGCTGCCCTGCGCCTCCGCGCGAAGGCGGTGCGCGTGGCGAACGAGGATGGCCTCGGCGCCGCGCTGGCCCTCGGCGTCAGCCGGGCGAGCCTGCACCGCTGGCGCCTGCGCTATGCCGAGGGTGGTCTGGACGGGCTCCGCCCGCACCCGCGCGGCCCGGCGCGCGCCGCGCTCCCGGGCTGGGTCGAGCAGGCCGTCATCGTGGTCCGCCTGCTCACGTACTGGAACTCGAAGCGCCTGGCGGCGGAGTTCAGCCGGCGCGAGATCTACCCGTTGAGCCACCACGCCGTCGACGCCCTGCTGGCCGAGCTCGGCACCGCCCGGCCGTCGGTCCGCCGGGAGCACGGCCCGGCCTATGAGCGCGGCCGCCCCAACGAGCTGTGGCACATCGACATCAAGGGGCCCTTCTTCCTGCAGCGGGCGCGGGGCGAGTACACCAAGGTCTGGATCATCGGCCTGGTGGACGACCACAGCCGCTTCCTCATCGGCCTGCGCGTCCTGCCCCGCCCGCGCGCGGTGCCCATTCTCGAGTGGCTCGCCGACTGCGTCGAGCTGTGCGGGGTGCCGCTGGAACTCATGAGCGACAACGGCAGCCCGTTTGTGACCTGGATGCCGGGCGTGCTCACCCTCTTCGGCCAGACCCTCGAGGAGCTGCGCGTCCGGCACATCCGGACCCAGGTGAACTCGCCCTCCGACGAACGGCAAGATCGAGCGCTTCTGGGGCGTCCTCCAATCCGAGGTGCTCGATCGCCACATCTTCCGGACGCTCGAGGCGGCCGCCGACGAGATCACCCGCTTCGCGATCTACTACAACTACGACCGGCTCCACGGGGAGCTCGACTGGCACACGCCGGCCGAGCGCTACGACGGCACCCCGTTCAGCGCCCGCGGGTTCGAGCGCGTCCCGGCGCTCGAACATCTCCAGGGCTGGCTCGTCGAGCTCATGCCCGCATGAGCAGCCGTGTCTCAACAACCCCGGGAACGACACCTAGTGTCGTGCTCGATAATAGGCTTGTAGGTTATGTTGGTCGCAGCTACGATGCTCGGTATGGCCAATCATCCCGCGCCTCCGTTGGCTGTGAGCGAGACCGAAGCTGAGACCCTCCGGGCGATG
>JAJYEB010000227.1 GCA_021790375.1 Chloroflexota bacterium
CGCTGTCCGCCCCCGTGGCTCGCACGCCGTGCCTCGGCTCGCTCCACGACCACGCCGGGGATCTCCGCGACGATCTCCTCCTCGGTGTAGAGGACCCGCGGGTCCTGCGGTCCGCCGACACCCTCCGCCAGGTTGCGCCGGTGGTGGCCCACCACCAGCAGCCGGCCACCCGGAGCGAGGGCGCGCGCGGCGCGCTGCAGGACCACCCGCCGCTCATCCGGGGGGAGGTGAAGGTAGACCAGCGAGACGAGGTCGAAGGTTCCCTCCGGGGGAATCCAGGTGAGCAGGTCGTGCGCCTGCCAGTCGACCTCCACCTCCGCCTCGGCAGCCCGCCGCCGGCCCCGATCGAGCGCCACCGACGAGAAGTCGACGGCGGTCACGTGCCACCCGTGCCGTGCCAGCCATACCGCATTGCGGCCGTCGCCGCAGGCGAGGTCCAGGGCCCGCCCGGGCGGCAGCGGACCGGCCTCGCCGACCAGGACCGGGTCGGGATCGCCGGATTCGATGTGCTCACGCTCGGCATGGCGCCGGTCCCACGCCATGCGGCGCTCGTCCTGCTCTGTCATGCCGCCATTGTCGCCGAGCGCGGGCGATCGGAGGTCGGCGGATCTCCGCCGCGCCGGGATACGGGTCCGACGGGCCGGTTCGCCGCGCCCGCGGTCACGGCAACGTGCCGGATCGGGCTGCCGGCTCGGGAACCGCGGCCGGACGAGCCGCGGGCACGCCGGCGCCCTCGGCGGCCAGCGCGTCGCGGATCCGGGCGGCGATCGCCGCCTCGATGACGGTGTCCGGATCGCGCAGCCCGCCCATCCCCGCGCGCACGCCCACCAGGCCGGCGTACAGCGGCGGGCAGGTCGGACACGTGGCAAGGTGCTCCTCGACCGCTGCCTTCGTAGCCTCATCGAGCTCGCCGTCCATGTACGCCGACACGTGCCGCCGTGCCCGCCAGCATCGCATCGGCTGTGCCAGGCTCGCCCGGCGACGAGCATCGTCCTCGGCGAGCGCGCTCACCAGCATCATCCTCCCCCGCCGCAGCCGCTGCTTCGTGGCGGGCAGCCCCACGGCCATGGCGGCGGAGATCTCGACCGCGGTCCAACCCAGGGCGTCGTGCAGGACCACGGGGACCCGGTAGATCACCGGGAGCCGGGCCAGTGCGTCCTCGAGCTCATCGCGCAACTCGGCGCGGTCCAGCACGAGGTCGGGCCGGACCGAGTACGCGTCGTCCTTCCAGTCGGCCTCGATCCGGTCGATGTCGAGCTCGTCGTGGCGACTGCGCGAGCGGTCGATCACGCGGTTGACGAGGCTCCGCCGCAACCAGGGAGCAAGGGCGGCCGGGTCGCGGAGCTGGTCGCGCCGCCGCCACGCCCCCACCAGGGTCTCCTGGGCGCAGTCCTCCGCCACGTCCGCGTCGCGGAGGAGCCGGGTGGCGAGCCGGACCAGGGCCGGCAGCTCGGCCGCCAGCCGCTCCGCGAACTGCTCGCCTTCCCGCGCGTCTGCCACGTGCCCTCGCTGTCGGTGTTCCCTCGGTCAGCGGCGCGCGGCCGACCGCGTGCTCACGCGCAGCAGCGCATACAGCGGGCAGAAGCCCACGATGCCGGTCACGAGGGCGATGGCGGCGACCACCACCGCAAGATACGAGAGCGGCGCGGTCAACGCACCGCCCAGGGCCACGGCCCCCAGGACGATGCCGAGGACGATGCGCACGAGGCGGTCGACGGGGTGTTCGTTCTGCGGAATGGACATCGGTTGGTTCCTCCGGTTCGCGCGGGGCAGGTCCCCGCTGTCACATGGAGGACGAGGTGGCTCCCGGAATGGATACATGTGCGAACGGCAACTCGATCCAGAACACGGCGCCGGACGTGCCCGTGGCCGCCCGGCGAATCGCGGGAACGTCCGCCCGGTTCGCCGCCCCCACCGTTCCCCCGTGCGCCTCGACGATCGCGCGGACGATGGCCAGGCCGAGCCCGCTGGTCCCGGTCGAACGGTCCCGTGCCCGGTCGGCCTGGTAGAAGCGATCGAACAGCCGCGGCATGTCCTGCGGGGCGATTCCCGGCCCGGTGTCCGCCACCTCGATGCGCACGCTCCCGTCCGCTTCCGGCCGGACGCCGGCCGACACGTGGACCTGCCCCCCCGAAGGCGTGTGTCGCAGGGCGTTGTCGAGCAGCGCGCCCAGGACCTGGCGGAGCCGGTCCCGGTCGCCGTCGATCGCGGCTGCCGGCAGCGGGGCGACGCTGAGCCCAACGCCCGCCGCCGCGGCGCGCGCCTGGAACGCATCCGCCACCGACGTGACCAGGTGGTCGACCCGGATGTGCTGGCGGTGCAGCGACAGACGTCCACCTTCGGCGAGCCCGATGGTCCGGAGGTCGTCGACGATGCGGGCCAGGAGCCGTGACTGGTCGCGGATGGTGGTGAGATGGCGCTCGTCGGGTGCGTAGACCCCGTCGGCGATGGCGCTGGCGGTGGCGTCGATGACGGCCAGCGGCGTCCTCAGCTCGTGGGCCGCGTCCTGCAGCAGGCGCCGGCGGGCCTCGTCCGAGCGCTGCAGCTCGGCCGCCATGCCGTCGAAGGAGCGGCCCAGCGAGCCCACCTCGTCGTTCCGCCCGGCCACGCCGGACCGGCGACCGAGGTCGCCCGACGCCACGGCCGATGCGGCGTCCTCCAGGGAGCGGAGCGGCCGAACGATCCGGCCGGCTACCAGGATCCCCGCCAGCGAGGCGACGATCGACGCGCCCAGCGCGACCACGATCACGGTCACCGTCGTGTCCTGCTGGACCTGCGCCGCGCGCGCCGCCGGTCCGTACCCCGCGGGAGGGCCGCCCGCGGCCTGTCGCGGACCCTGGCCGGGCGGGGACGTGGCCTGCACGGCCGCGCCGTCGCTCTCGAGCCGCGCGAACCCCCGCCCGATCACGAACGGCGCGGCGATCGCCACCGCGAGCCCTGTGGTCAGCGCCACCGCGGCGAACGCGAGGGCCAGCCGGAACCGCAGGCTCACGACGAGGCCCCCGCGACCTCGTGCTCCTCAGGCGCGCCAACAGGGCCGGCATCGCCAACAGGGCCCGCACCGCCAGCCGGGCGGGCATCCCCATCGGCGTCGGCACCGCCAGCCGGGCCGGCATCCCCATCCGCGCCGCCGCCGCCTGCCGGGCCGCGGGCCGCCCGGTAGCCGACGCCTCGCACGGTCTCCACGTACGAGAGGCCGTCGCCGCGTTCGCCGAGCTTGCGGCGGACGTTCTTCACGTGGCTGTCGATGGTCCGGTCGAACGCCTCGAATGCCTCCCCGAAGAGCCGCTCCCCCAGTTGCTCCCGGGTCCAGACTCGGCCGGGCTGTTCCAGCAGGGCGGCGAGCAGGTCGAACTCCGTCCGCGTCAGAGGGATCGGATCGCCGCCGCGGCGCACCTCGCGCGCCGCCAGGTCAAGCTCCAGGTCGAACACGCCGACACGCCCGGCGGGGGCAGCCGGCCGCCCGGACAGGCGTTCGATACGGCGCACCATGGCGCCCACGCGAGCCACCACCTCGCGGGGCTCGAACGGCTTCACCACGTAGTCGTCGGCACCCAGCTCGAGTCCGGTGACCCGGTCGATCACGTCGTCACGGGCGGTGAGCATGATGACCGCCGCGCGCGACCCCTCGGCGCGCAGCGCACGGAGGAGATCGAAGCCGGAACGCCCGGGCAGCATCACGTCCAGGATCAGGACGTCGGGGGGATCGTGCCGGGCGAGCTCCAGCGCTTCATCGCCGTCACCGCTGGTCCGTACCTGGTAGCCGTCGCGGGCCAGGTAGGCCCGCAGCACCTCGGAGATGTGCGGCTCGTCGTCGACGACCAGGACCGTGGCGTTCATGGCATGCACGATACGGGGACGGCCGGACCATGCAAGGCCCGACCGTCCCCCATCTGCGGGTCGTCGCCGGCCGTGGGGGGACGGCCCGACGGCCCGCGTGACATTCGCTCAGGGGCGCCCCGGGCCGTGGGGCCCGGTCCCGTCACATACTCCGGCTCCCGTGCCCGTACCACGCGGGCCCGGCCCGGCGCCGGCACCGGCGGTGGCGGAGCCGAACCCGGCACCGGCCGCGCGGCCCGCGCCACCGGGTCCCGCCCCGACGGCGGCACCGGCCACGCCGCCGGGTTCCGTCTGCGCCACGTACGCCTCGGCCCTGGCCTGGAGCTGGGTCTTGAGCGCCGTAGCCTGCGCCGAAGTG
>JAJYEB010000228.1:0-656 GCA_021790375.1 Chloroflexota bacterium
CCGCGGGCTCGTAGGAACCCAGCGGCTCGCCGTCCGGCGCGACGACGCGCACCCGGCCGTCGTAGAAGTTGGGACGCTGCCCGTCGTCCACCAGGCCCATGTAGTACGTGCGGTCGGTGTAGGCCTCGCCGGTGAGCAGGTCGCGATACGCCGGGTCGTTCAGCACGATCTGGTCGAAGAGCTGGAGGCTGCCCTGGGCGAACTCGACCGCCCAGCGACCGATCTCCTCGATCTCCGCCCGCTCCGCCTCGGTGATCGACTTGGTCATGCCGCCGGGGACGGCGGTCACCGGGTGGACGCCGCGTCCGCCGATGATCTCGATCACCCGGTGACCCGAGCGACGCGCCTGGATGACCCGTCCGCCGATCTCCAGGCCGACCTTCCGAACCACGCCCAGGATGCTCCGCTCGGAGACCGGGGCATCCGGCCCGACGATGAAGTCGGGGCCCCCGAGCGCGTAGAAGTGCGTGGTGTGGTCGGTGAAGTAGAAGCCGCTGTAGAGCAGCTCGCGGAGCAGGCGCGCGGGCCGTGGCGGCGTGACGTGGTAGACGGCGTCCGCCGCCTTGGCCGCCGCCATGTGGTGCGCCTCCGGGCACACGCCGCAGATGCGGTTGGTGAGGACCGGCATCTCCTCCACCGGCCGGCCCACGCAGAAG
>JAJYEB010000228.1:666-4194 GCA_021790375.1 Chloroflexota bacterium
CGAAGCCGCGCAGCTCCGGGATCTGGAAGTACGTGTTGGCGACGTCGCCGTGGTCGTCGAGGAAGATCTCGATCTTGCCGTGCCCCTCGAGGCGGGTGATCGGGTCGATGGTGATGCGCTGCATGGTGGCCGTCCTGCTCCCCGTCACTGCTTGCCGTCGTCGGCCCACGCGGCCCGGCCGGCGCGCAGCAGCGACTTCGCGAGGTTGAAGCGGTAGAACTGGCCGGCCGGATCCGGGATGCCGTCGAGGACGCGGTCGATCGCCGCCGGGTCGCTGGCGTCGACCACCGAGGCGAAGGCCGACATCAACCGCGCGCCGAAGTCGACCACGCCGTCCGCGGGCCCGTAGCAGCCGATGCACTGCGCCCCGGCAGCCGGGCAGAGCGCCCCGCAGCCGTCACGCGTGGCCGGTCCGTTGCAGGGGATCCCCTGCTCGAGCAGGCACAGCGTGGGATCGAGCCGCGGGAGCGACTGGATCCGGGCGAACGAGGTGATGGTCTTGGCGTGCCGTTCACGGCCGCACTCGTCGCAGACGGTGGAGTGCCCAGCACCCAGCACGGACCCGGCCGGTGGGAGCTCGGCCCTGCCGGCGAACGCGGCGATGGCGAGATCGAGCACGGCCGCGATCTGGTGGGGTTCCGGCGGGCACCCGGGGATGTAGTAGTCGACGCGCACGACCTGGTCGAGCGTGCGGACCGTGGGGCAGAACTCCGGGATGTGCAGCTCGCCCTCGGGCACCGTCACGGAGGGCAGCGGCCGGAGGTGCTGCGGGTTGTCGGTCGAGACCGACTCGTAGGAGGCGTCGAAGATCGCGCTGCGACTGGACAGGTTTGCGAGCCCCGGAATGCATCCCTCGCCGGCGCACGACCCGAAGGCGACCAGCAGCTGCGACTTGCGTCGCAGGAGGTGCGCCAGCTCCTCGTTCTCGCTGTTGCGGATGCTGCCGCTGAAGAGGGTGAGGGCGATGGAGCCGTCCGGCAGCGCCTCGACGTCGCGGTACTTGGCGTCCATCGCGACCGGCCAGAACACCACGTCGAAGGCCGCATCGACCTCCAGCACCTTGGCACCGGTGTTCAGCACGGCGATGTCGCACCCGCCGCAGGAGGCCGCCCAGTACATGGCGAACTTCGGCTTCCCGTTCCCGGGCGTGGCGCTCATGCGGTGACCCCCGGATCGAGCATCGCGGCGCACCCGGCGTCGCCGTCGGTGAGCGCCGGTGCGGACGGCCAGTCCAGCGGCCCGAGCGCGCGGACCTGCTCCACGAACGTGGTGACCTCGTGCGCGAAGATCGCGCCCTCGCCCGCGCTCGCCCAGGTGAGCCGGAGGCGGCCCGGCTCGATGCCGAACTGCTCGAGCGTGCGCTGGAGCAGCTGGTAGCGCCGCATGGTCTTGTAGTTCTGGTCGACGTAGTGGCAATCGCCGGGGTGGCAGCCGCTGATCATCACGCCGTCGGCGCCCTCCGCGAACGCCTTCAGCACGAAGGTCGGGTCGAGCCGGCCGGAGCACATCAGCCGGATGAGGCGGATGTTCGGCGGGTACTTCATGCGGGACGTGCCGGCCAGGTCGGCGGCGCGGTAGCTGCACCAGTTGCAGGTGAAGCCGATCACGACCGGCTCGAAGGCCGCGCCGGCCTCGACGGGACGATCCCCGCCGGGGACGGCGGCGGGCAGCGGTGCCGGGGAGGCGGGCTGGTCGCCGGGCACCGGTGGCGTTGCCGTGCCGGGCTCGGGCAGGACGGAGGCGCTCATGCGAGCACCGCCTCTCGCCCGGGCTCGCGGGAAGCGGTCCGCAGCAGCAGGCCCTCGATCTGGGCCAGGACCTGCTCGTTGCTGAAGACGGTGCCGCTGATGGCACCGGCCGGGCACGCAGCCACGCAGGTGCCGCAGCCCTGGCACAGGGCCGGGTTGACCTCGGTGACCATGCGGTCCTCGTGGAAGGTGATCGCTCCGAACGGGCAGAGGTTGTTGCAGATGCGGCAGCCCGAGCACATCGACGCGTCGACTGACGCCCGCACCGGCTCCAGCGCGATCTCGCCCTGCTGGATCCGGCCGAGCACCCGGGCGGAGGCGGCCGCACCCTGCGCAACGGTGGTCGGGATGTCCTTCGGGCCCTGCACCGCGCCGGCCACCAGCACGCCCTCGGTCATGGTGGCGACCGGGTCCAGCTTCGGGTGCCGCTCGATCATCCAGCCCTCGTAGCTGCATGAGATGCCGAACTTCTTGGCGACCTCCTTCGCGTCGGCCTGCGGCTCGAGCCCGGCGGAGAGGATCACCATGTCGACGGGGATCCGCCGCTGGCGGCCCGCGAGGGTGTCCTCCACGTGGATCAGCAGCTTCCCCTCCTGCTCGGGGGTGCGCGCCCCCTCGCTGATCTCCGCGACCTTGCCGCGGACGAAGATGGTGCCCTCGTCGAGGAGCCGCTGGTAGAACTCGTCGTAGCCCTTGGAGGGCGTCCGCATGTCGATGTAGAACTCGTAGACGGCCGCGCCGGTGTGCTCCTTGACCAGGTGCGCGAACTTGAGGCTCTGCATGCAGCAGATCGAGGAGCAGTAGCTGTTGTAGGCGCGGTCGCGGCTGCCCACGCAGTGGACGATGCCGACCGTCTTCGGCTCGGTCACCCCGTCGCGGAGGACCACCCGGCCCCCGGTGGGCCCGGCCGCGTTGGAGAGGCGCTCGAACTCGAGGCTGGTGAACACGTTGGGCAGCCGTCCGTAGCCGTACTGCGGGATGCGCCGGGCATCGAACAGCCGGAAGCCGGTGGCCAGGACGATGTTGCCCACCTCGACGGTGAGGATCTCGTCCTCCTGGTCGAACCGGATCGACTGGGGCGGGCAGAACTTCTCGCACGCCTTGCACGTGCCCTTCAGGTAGTACGTGCAGGTGTCCCGGTCGATCACCGGGTACTTGGGCACGGCCTGGGCGAAGGGCACGTAGATCGCCTTGCGGTATCCCAGCCCCGCCTCGAACTCGGTGTCGATGACGTTGACCGGGCACTTCTCCCAGCACACGCCACAGCCCGTGCACGTCGACTCGTCGACCTGCCGGGCGCGCCGCCGGATCTCGACGGTGAAGTTGCCCACGTACCCGGAGACGCGTTCGACCTCGCTGTAGGTGAGCAGCGTGATGTTCGGGTGCGTGCCGGCCTCGACCATCCGCGGTGTCAGGATGCAGGCCGAGCAGTCCAGCGTGGGGAACGTCTTGTCGAACTGGGCCATGTGCCCGCCCAGCGACGGCTCGCGTTCCACCAGGTAGACCGGGTGCCCGGCGTTGGCCAGCTCGAGCGCCGCCGAGATCCCGCCGATCCCGCCGCCGACGACCAGGGTTGCCGGGTGGATCGGGACCCGCAGCGGCTTGAGCTCCTCGTCGTGCCGGACCCGTTCCACTCCGCCCGCGACGATCGCCCTGGCCTTCTCGGTGGCCGCGGCCCGGTCGGAGTGCACCCAGGAGTCCTGCTCGCGGACCGAGACGAGCTCGCAGAGGTACGGGTTCAGCCCGGCGTTCTCGCAGGCCGTGCGGAACGTCCGCTCGT
>JAJYEB010000229.1 GCA_021790375.1 Chloroflexota bacterium
GTACTCGTCCAACGGTGGCATTGGGTGTTGGCCAGCTCCGCACGACCCGGGAGGCGGCCGGGGCGGCGCACTGAGGACCTCGGGCGCACTCCGCTGACCCGCGCTACCTTGTGGCCGAGTTCGTGACGTACGTGCTGATGCTATGAGCGCCGATGATCACGAGAGTCAGGCGGTTGCGCTCGACGATCTTGGGAGGATCAACGACACCATGAGCGCAGGCTCCGCCGCCGAACCGATCCGGATGATCCCAGATGGCTGGGAGG
Organism: Chloroflexota bacterium; assembly: GCA_021790375.1. Classification (GTDB taxonomy): domain Bacteria; phylum Chloroflexota; class Limnocylindria; order Limnocylindrales; family CSP1-4; genus JAJYNJ01. The sequence goes on from JAJYEB010000229.1 coordinate 264, forward strand.
TGGTGAACCCGCCGGTGGTGCAGGCCTGGCTGGCGGGCTGGTCAGTCGTGATGGGGTTCGGGACGTTGGTCGTTGGACGCGATCTGCTCAGGCCGATTGGCAGCCAAGCCTGGCAGGCCGCGTTGGTCGGTCTCGGTCTCCTCGCCTTCTGCTACGTCGGCCTCATCCTGAACCTCTGGCACGGGATGGCCACCTTCGTCTTCGGCCCCGACCGCATTCTCGTGCGCAGCTGGATCGACCGCTTCCGGCGGCGGTCGTTCCGCGCCTTCCCGCGCGAGTCGGGCCTGGCGCTCGTCTTCAGTGGCCACAGCGGCATCAGCCTGCGCACCCCCGATGGCGTCCTGCATCGCACCGAGGGCCGCTACGTCCCGCCGTCCGCGCTGCGCCGGCTCATCGGCGTGGCGACCCGGGAGGGCCTCCCCATCGAGTACCAGTGGACGCCGCACATCCTGGCGGCGCGGGACACCCGCACCTGGTGGCAGCGGCTCATCGGGGGGTGAGACGGCGACCCGGAGTTCCCAGCCCCACGTTCTTGCGAGTGAAGGAGTCCCGATGCGGCGGCGAAACACCCTGATCCTGGTCGTGACCCTCGTCGCGGCGGTCGTCGTGCTCGTCTTCGATGTGGCGCTCCTCCGTGCCGGCGCGGACCCACGCGCGGCCCTGGTGCCGGTCGTGATCGTCGTCCTCGCCCTCCTGCAGCCGTTGCTGACGCGCGCCGTCGGTCGGCCCCGGTGGCTCGGAGGGGCGAGCGCACCATCCACCGACCACGCCGCCGGGCCGGTGGACCTGCCCCGCCCGGTGCACCTGCGCTGGCTCGCCGCCGCCGAGGGAGGCCGGCAGGCGCCACCCGTCGGGGGCCGCTACGAGGCGAGCGCTCGACGCCCCGATGACCCACCCGAGGTGCGTCTGCGGGTGGAGCTCCGCTTCGCCGGTGCCGATCGGACGGCGGCGGAGCTGCGCGTGCTGTCCGCCGACGCGACGCGGCCTGCGCCCCTGGAAGTCGAGGCCGGGGACCGGCTCCTGATCACCGAGGGGACGCGGGTGGTCGCGGACTGCGTCATCGCCGCGGTCCCGCGCGCCTGACGCCCTCGGCACGACCCTGCCGGGAACCAGGAGCGCAGCCGCCCTGCCACCTCGGCGCGCGACCTTCGGTCACCTCATGCGTTCGCTCGTCCACGCCCGCACTGGCTCGTGGCCACCCCTTGGTCTGCCGGCCGCGACACCCCTCCACCACGGAGTTCCGCGATTCACCAACCGGGGCGTAGCGTGACGCACGAGCCACGAAGTGTGCACCGACAGGGCGTGCCTGCTTCGTCGGGATGCCCTGTCAGGTATCCGCGTCCCCCGGCTGCGCTGCGGCCGCGCCTCGGTCCGTCAGCTCGAGTCGCCGGGTCGCGAGGATGAGCCGCCGGTAGACCGCCAGCAGGTCGGCCTGCGGCAGCGGTCCCGGGTTCGCCATCGCGACCCGCAGCAGCACCTCGCGCTCCCGGTCCGCGTCGAGGACGGCCCGCCGCCCCGCCGCCGACTTCGCCGCCCCCACCTCGAGGCCCAGCCGGGCACGCTCGTTCAGGAGCCCCACGATGCGGCGGTCGAGCGCGTCGATCCGCCGGCGAAGGCGTCGAAGCTCGGTCGAGTCCGCGCCCGCAGGATGCATCCCCGTGGGCCGCCGGCCGCCACCGCCCTCAGGCATCGGTCGCACCGAACCGGCGCGCCAGCGACTCGAGCGCCAGGTGATAGCCGTGCGAGCCCCGACCGGCGAACGTCTCGACCGCGATGTCGTGGAGGAAGTTGACGTGCCGGAACGGCTCCCGGGTCCAGGGATCGGTCAGGTGGACCTCGACGAACGGAAGCGCGATCGCCAGCAGCGCGTCCCGCAGCGCCACGCTGGTGTGCGTGTAGGCCGCCGCGTTCACGATCGCCGCGTCGAAGTCCCGCGCGTGGAGCCGGTCGATCAGGGCGCCCTCGTGGTTCGACTGGAAGAAGTCGATCTCGACCCCGAGCCGGCGCGCGTGCTCGGCCAGCGACGCGTGGATCTCCGCGAGCGTCTCGGTCCCGTACAGCTGCGGCTGCCGGGTGCCGAGGAGGTCGAGGTTGGGCCCCTGCAGGACCAGGATCCGCGTCATCGGGGCGCGCCCGAGGTCGAGGCGGCGGGCGAGGCCGCGGAGCCTCGGCGGCGCGGCGAACGTGGCGCGCCCGAGGTCGAGGCGGCGATCCCTCCGGGCCCCGCGAGTGCAGCGGCGATCCCGGCCGACACCGCCTCGTCGGGCACATCCGTCTGGACGACCACGCCCGAGTCGGTCGGCAGCACCCAGCGGAGGCGGCCTCCCGCGTGCTTCTTGTCGCGCGCGAGGTGTGCCCGGACCTCCGGCTCCCCGACGCCGGGCGGTTCCTGCGCCAGCCCGGCCGTTGCCAGCAGCCGCTCGATCCGTGCCGCGCGCTCCGGAGGCGTGACGCCGACCGCCATCCCGACCGCGAGGGCGCCGCGCAGTCCATGGGCGACGGCCTCGCCGTGGAGGATGCGCCGGTACCCGGCCGCGGCCTCGATCGCGTGCCCGATCGAGTGGCCCAGGTTCAGGACCAGCCGCCCGGCTTGCTCCCGCTCGTCGGCGGCGACGATCTCGACCTTGGCCCAGGCGCACCGCTCGACCAGCTCGGCCACGGCGCCCGACTCGAACGCGCGCCGGGCACCCCTGGCGATCGAGGCGGCGTCCCGCTCGAGGAGCTCCAGGAGCCGCTCGTCGCCCAGCGCGCCGTACTTGATCGCCTCTCCGAGCGCGGCACGCCGCTGACGCACCGGCAGCGTGGCGAGCGTCGAGACGTCCACCACCACCGCGCGCGGCTGGTGGAACGCCCCGACCAGGTTCTTCCCCTCGGGGATGTCGATGGCCGTCTTGCCGCCGATGGCGGAGTCGATCTGCGCGACCAGCGTGGTGGGGACGTGCACCAGCGGCACCCCGCGCAGGTATGTGGCGGCGGCGAAGCCGGCCGCATCGCCCAGCGCCCCGCCGCCGATCGCCACCACCGGGTCACCGCGCTCGAGCCGTGCGGCCGCCATCGCGCGGACGAGCCGCGCGTACGCCGCGACGGTCTTCGCCGCCTCCCCGCCCGGCGCCAGGAGCGGCACGACCTCCAGGCCGGCGTTCGCGATCCCGGCCGCGAGACGCTCTCCGTGGAGCCGCCACGCGGCCGGCTCCGAGACGCACGCCACGCGGCGCGCGTCGAGCGCGGCGAGCGCCTCCAGCAGGCGGGGCAGCGCGTCGCCGTCGCCGATCGTCAGCCGGCCGATCACGGTGTCGGCGCGGAGCAGGGAGGTCCCTCGCGGCTCGGGCGACGCGAGCAGCTCCTCGAGGCGGCGCGCCACCGATCGGAGCGGTCCGGTGGCGTCGACCGTCTCGCCCGCCGCGTACCAGCGGGCCCGCCGGGCCAGCAGGTCCGACAGCATGGCCACGGGATCCCGGCCCGCGAGCAGCGGCCGCACCGGCCCGCCGCGGAGGCGGCGCAGCAGCACGCCCGGCGGCGCAGATAGGGTGACGACGCGGCGCCCCCGGAAGAGCAGCCAGCGGTTGCGGGGGTCGACGACGGCGCCACCGCCGATTGCGATGATGCGCTCGATCGGTGCGGCCCCGCCAGGCGCAGCCCCGCCGGGCGCAGCCCTGTCGCCCTGCCGCGGTCGCGCCGGCCCCAGCCGCTCGATCGCCGCGCGTTCGCGGGCGCGGAACCCCGCCTCACCCTCCGTCTCGAAGATGGCGGAGATCGGCCGGCCGGCAGCCGTCTCGATCGCACGATCGAGGTCGAGGAACGGCGCGCCGTGCCGCGCGGCGACCAGCTGCCCTACCGCGCTCTTGCCGCTCCCGGGCGGCCCCGCCAGCACGAGATCCACGTCGGTCGCCTAGTCGTCGCCGCCGGAGGCGGCCTCGCCGG
>JAJYEB010000230.1 GCA_021790375.1 Chloroflexota bacterium
AGACCGAGGCCGGCATGCCGCCCGAGCTCCTCGCGCAGTTCGAGCTGGCCGAGGAGGCCCTGCGTGCCATCGGCCTGGTGGTCTGGCCGATGGTCGAGTACGAGGCCGACGACGCGCTGGCGACGGCCGCCGCGCGATGGGCGGACTCGCCGGGCGTGGAGCGCGTGGTGATCCTGTCACCGGACAAGGACCTGGCACAGTGCGTGCGCCCGGATGGGCGCGTGGTGGCGTTCGACCGGCGGCACGAGCGGATCATCGACGCCGACGCGGTGCGGGCGCGATTCGGCGTGGAACCGGAGAGCATCCCCGACTGGCTGGCGCTGGTGGGCGACGCGGCCGACGGGTTCCCGGGGCTTCGCGGATGGGGCGAGCGCTCGGCGTCGGCGGTGCTCGCCCGGTACGTGCACCTCGAGGCGATCCCCGAGCGGGCCTGGGAGTGGGACGTGTCGCTCCGCGGCGCGGGCGCCCTCGCGGAGACCCTCCGCGCCGGGCGGACGGAAGCCCTCCTCTACCGCGAGCTGGCCACCCTCCGGACCGACGTCCCGCTTCCCCAGTCGCTCGACGACCTGGCGTGGCGGGGGGTGCCCCGCGGGGCGTTCAGCCGGCTGGTCGGCGACCTGCGGGCGCCGCACCTGCTCGCCCGGGTCCCGCGCTGGCAGGCATGAGGGTGCCGGGCCCGGGTCCGTCCGCGTCATCCTCCGCCGGGGGTCCGAACAGCTCGCCGGCATAGGCGCGAGGCACGCGGACGGCCAGGCTGCGCGGCTCGACCACGATGCGGAACGGCCGTCCTCCCGCGCCCTCCAGCGACGTGCGCCGCACGGCGCTCCCGTCGACCTCCATCGGCGGCACGACCGGCGTCCGCAGCAGGATCTCCCGGCCCCGGAACCGCGGGACTTCGCCGCCGGGCCGGCGGCTGAGCACGAGCGACCAGCCGAGCCGCACCGCGAGCTCCAGGTCCCCGGCGGGAACGATGGTGACGTCCAGGACGCCGTCGTCGACGCGGGCCTCCGGGGTGGCATGGACGACGTTCGCGTACAGCCGCGAGTTGCCCACGATCACCTGGATGACGCGCCCCTCCCACGCCGGGCGGCCGTCCACGGTCAGCTCGATCGGGAACGGGCGGAACTCGGGGATCGCCCGGATCATCCCGAGCGCGATCCCGCCCGGCCCCAGCCTGACCTTGAGCCGCGGATCCGTGTGGTCGAGCATGAGCCCGTCGATCCCGACGCCCGCCATCAGGAGGAACCGCAGGAATCGCCCGTCGGGGTGCACGATCCGGCCCATGTCCATGCGCCGCACGCCGGCGTCGACCAGGGCGGCGGCTGCCTGTGCGGGCGGCCGCGCGACGCCCAGCTCGTGGGCCCAGAGGTTCGCCGTGCCCCCCGGCAGGACCCCGAGCGCGGCGTCCCGTCCGACCAGGACGTCCGCGATGTCGCGCAGGGTGCCGTCTCCGCCGGCCCCGACCACCAGCCCGGCACCCTGGTCCAGGGCCTCCTCGACCTGCCGCCGAACACTGGCCTGGCGGCCGCGATGGGCCACGTCCACGCTCCAGCCGGCCCGTTCGAGCACCGGCAGCACGCGGTGGACCGGGTACGGGCCGCGGAACGACCAGGGGTTGTCGATGATTCGAGCGCGCACGTTCACCCAATCGCGCGGATCCGGCGGCGCATCGGCAGCCGCCCCGCCCGACACGCTACACGCGGCCCGCGATTCCTGCCGGCCGATCCGGATCCGTATCTCCCGCTACCATCGCGCTGATGACGCAGGTGGCGACCGGATGACACGGGTGACTGCCGGTCGCGCGATCGTGGCGGCGCTCGAGCGCTCGGGCATCCGGCACGCGTTCACCGTGCCCGGGGAGAGCTTCCTCGAACTGCTCGACGCGCTCCGCGACTCGCGGATCCGGCTGGTCGCCGCCCGGCACGAGGCGGGAGCCGGCTTCATGGCGGAGGCCTACGGACAGCTCACCGGGCGGCCCGCCGTGTGCCTCGTGACCCGCGCGGTGGGAACGGCGAACCTGTCGATCGCCCTGCACACCGCCGAGCAGGACTCGGCGCCGCTGGTCGCGATCGCGGGGCAGGTGCCGCGCGGGTTCCGCGGGCGCGAGGCGTTCCAGGAGGCGGATCTCGCCGGATCGTTCGGCGCGCTGTGCAAGGCGGCCGTGGAGCTGGACGACCCACGCACGATGGCCTCGGGCGTCGAGCGCATGGTCGGGCTCGCCCGGCAGGGCCGTCCCGGTCCCGTGCTGCTGGTGCTGCCGGAGGACGCGCTCGGCGAGCCGGCCGCACCCGACGCAGTCGGCGCTCCCGACGCTCCCGACGCAGTCGGCTCAGCCGGCGCGCTCGAGCGACCCGCGGCGGACGGTGGCGCGACCATCACGCTCGAGCGACCCGAGGCCGCCGACGCCGACGTCCGTGCGGTCCTGGCGAGCCTGGCCCGCGCCCGGCGTCCCGTGATCCTGGCCGGAGGCGGTGTGCTGCGGAGCGGCGCCACCGCCGAGCTCGAGGCCTTCGCCGACGCCGCGCGCATCGGGGTCATGGCGGCGTGGCGGCGGCCCGACGTGTTCCCCAACGGTTCGCCGGGGTACCTGGGGGCCACCGGGCTGGGCGCGGCACGTACCGTCCGCCGGCGTCTCCTCGAGGCCGACGTGATCCTCGCGCTGGGGACCCGGCTCTCGCAGGTGGCGACGTTCGACTACGCGGTCCCGGGGCCGGACACCGAGCTGCTGCAGGTCGACATCGAACCGGGGCTCCAGGGGGACCGGCCGCAGCCCTCGCTCACGGTGCGATCCGACGCGCGAGCGTTCCTGCGGGCGGCGTTGTCGCTGCTCGCGGCGGGGGAACCCGCATCACCACTCGCGGCGGAACGTGCCGCCGACCTCGGCCGCGACCGCGCGGCGTACCTGGCCGCGGTGGAGCCACCCGACCCGGGGCCCCGCGCCGGCAATCTGCCGGTGCACCCGGCGACCGTGATCGCGGCGATGCGCCGGCACCTGCCACCGGATGCCATCCTCACCACCGACGCCGGCAACTTCGCGAGCTGGCCGGCTCGCTACCTGCCCGTTCCGCCCGGTGGACGCTTCCTCGGACCCACATCGGGGGCGATGGGGTACGGCCTTCCGGCCGCGGTGGGAGCGGCCATCGCGTCCCGCGACCTGGATGATCGGGCCCGGCCGGTGGTCGCGATGGCGGGCGACGGTGGCTTCGGGATGCTGATGGCCGAACTCGAGACCGCCGTGCGAGAACGGCTGCGCCTGGCCGTGATCGTCTTCGACAACGGCATGTACGGAACCATCCGCATGCACCAGGAGCGGACGTACCCGGGCCGGGTCGCCGCGACGGATCTCGGACGCATCGACTTCGCGGCGTTCGCGGCGGCCTGCGGCGCGCGGGGGATCCGGGTCGCGCGGGACGCGGAGGTCGAGGAGGCCGTGGCGTCGGCGCTGGCCGACCGCGGCGTCGTGCTCGTCCACGTGCTGACGGACCCAAGGGTGATCAGCATCGACTCGACGCTGCCAGGGTAGGTCGCCTGGGGTTCGGCCGGGTTCGGCCGGGTTCGGCCGGGTTCGGCCGGGTTCGGCCGGGTTCAGCCGGGTCCGGCCGCCCGGAACAGCTCCAGCAGGCGGCCGTGGTGGCGTGCGGGAGCCGCCACGATCCCGATCGAGGTCGCCGGCCTCGACAGGTCGAACCAGGGCTCGCCGCCGGTGGTCGTCACCACCACCCCGCCCTCCTCGGCGATCAGGCCCGCCGCGGCGACGTCCCAGTTCGACATCCCCGTGGGATGCACGCACGCGTCGAACCGCCCGGCCGCGGCGTAGGAGAGCTCGAGGGCGGACGACCCGAGGTGGCGGGCGGCCCGGACGCTTCGCCGCAGGTCGCCCAGGTCGGAGCGCCAGTCCCGCGGCGCGTAGCCCAGGGCGATCACGCAGTCGTCCAGCGCGGGCTTGTCCGGGTTGCGGATCGGGCGGCCGTTGAGGCGGGCACCCCGGCCGCGCACGGCCGTGAAGAGCTCGTCGCGGAGCGGGTCCAGCACCACCCCCACGGCGGGCTCGCCGTCGACGGCCAGGGCGATGCTCACCGAGAAGATCGGCACCGCGTTTGCGTAGTTCACCGTGCCGTCGAGCGGATCCACGATCCAGGCGCGTCCGGCACCGGCGGTCGGGGCATCGCC
>JAJYEB010000231.1 GCA_021790375.1 Chloroflexota bacterium
GCGTAGTCGAGCGTGTCGGAGATGTCGGGGTGGACGTGCCGGGCTCCGAAGCTGATCACCGGCTGCGGCGCCGCCGCGTCCACGCAGCGCCGTGCCGCGGTCGCCCATCCGGTCGACTGCGCCATCATCCCCAGCATCGCGGTCTCGTACAGGCCAAACATGCGGTACCGGGCGCGGATGCGCAGCACGATCTCGCGGTCCGAGAAGAGGTCGCCGTCCGAGAGCGCCTCCATCGTGACTTCGCCGCGATCCGCGTCCCGGAGCGCGTGAGCCAGCAGCGTCTTTGCTTCGTCGATCCCGCACAGCACGCCGGACTGGCGCGAGAAGACCTCCATGACCACGACCGGGTTGATCCCTTCGCGCTCCAGCACCTGCTGGGCCCGGAAGAAGTAGACGTCTGCCGAGTCGCCCTCCAGGATCGCCCTCGAGGGCCGGCGCACGGGCCGGGGCTGATCCATGGCCGCCTACCCGACAGCCGGCGAGGCGACGAGCTCGCCGCTCGTCGCGAGCCGCGCACCGAGGACGCCGCGCATGTGCTCCAGCGCGAACTCGTGCGCGGCGGGATCGAACGACGCCACGCAGTCGGTCACGATGGTGGTCTCGTAGTCGCGGTTCCGCAGGTCGGCGGTCGTGTGCAGCACGCAGATGTCGGTCATCACCCCCACCACGGCCACCTCGGTCACGTCACGGTCGCTCAGCACCACGTCGAGCGGTGTGTCGAAGAACCCACTGTACCGACGCTTGGGCACCACGATCGCCGCGGCGGCGAGGTCCGCCAGCTCCGGGATCACCTCGACCTCGGGCGTGCCGCGGAGACAGTGCGGGGGGAACATGCGGAACTCGAGGTCATCGGGATCGTGGGTGTCGGCGAGAAACACCAGCAGCGAGCCGAGCGCTCGCTCGCGCTCGAGGAACGCCCGGGTGGCCGGGATGATCGCGCGACAGCCTTCGCCACCGTAGAGGTTGTGGCCGGGCTCCAGGAAGCCCCGGAGCATGTCCACGACGATGACAGCCTTCACCCGTCCCCTGCCTTCTCCCTGTCCGGCGCCCCCAGCTCCGCGACGCGGTCGCCGCGGGCGAGTGTAGCAGGGGCACCCGTCAGTTCGGCCAGTTCGGCCGCGTACCGGTCGAGCAGCGCGCGGCCGCGCGACACGCGCCCCGGTTCCACCACTGGCGGGACGCTGCCGGGCCACAGCCACCGGGCGGACGCGTCGAACAGGTGATCGCACACGGCCAGGGTGCGTGCGATGGCGAGGCCCAGGGCCCGCGCATCGGCGGCCTCCGGGGTGATCTCGACCGACAGCACGACTCGAAGCTCCGGGTCGAGCCCGAACTTGACGAACGGCAGCTCGTCGTTCCACTGGAGCAGCTGCTGGTACGTCCTGCGGTGGCCGTCCTGCACGGGCGGCGCGAACGGGAGCCACACCACCAGGCCCACGCCGGGCTGCCAGATGACCGTCAGGCGGAGGTCGAACCGCCGCGTCCCGTCGAGCAGCAGGTCCCAGGCGGTCGCCCCGTCGCGCTGGACGCGCGTGACCGGCGCAAGCCCGAGCTGACCGAGCCACGCATCGACCGTCCCGGCCGGGTCGGACGCCGCGGGCGTGGCCGGGGGCGGAGGTACCGCGGGGGGATCGACCGGGGTGGTCAGTCGAACGCGCCGGAGAGCAGTGCGGGAAGCTCCAGGTCGCCCCCGTTCCCGTGCCCGCCGGGGCCGGGGTTCCCGGCCGCGGAGCCGGGGCTCCCCGGGGCGGAGGATCCCGGCGTCGCGGCAGGGCCGGCGCGATCGACGCTCTCCTTCTTGCGCTCGATCGTCTGCCCGCTCGGCACGGCGCGAGTGCGGAAGTCGCTGGCGCGGACGCCCTCCGCGATCTTGACGTTGCGCCCGAGCCGCACGCCGCGCGGGATGACCGCCCGCTTGCCGATCACCGTGATCCCGGTGTTGAGCCGCGTGGGCTCCTGGCGATTGGCGATGGTGAGGTCGCGCCCCTCCCCCACCACGGTGTTCGGCCCCACCGACACCTGCTTGTCGAGGATCGCGCGGTCGACCACGGCGCCCGCCCGGATCACGCAGTCGAACATCACGATGCTGTCGCGCACCACCGCGCCCACGTCGACCCGCACGCCCGGCGACAGGACCGAGTGCTCCACGGTGCCGTAGATCACGCAGCCGTGGCTGATCATGCTTCGGTGGACGCTCGCCGTGGGCCCGATCTTGGCCGGCGCCCGCTCCTCCGACCGGGTGTGGATGAGCCAGCCCGTGTCGTACAGGTCGAGCTCGGGGCGCTCGTCGAGCAGGTCCATGTTCGCCTGCCAGTAGCTCTCGATCGTCCCGACGTCCTGCCAGTAGCCGTCGAACCGGTAGCCGAAGGCGCGCGCCCCGCCCTCCAGCATGGCCGGGATGACGTGCGCACCGAAGTCGGTCCGTGCCTCGTCGAGCCAGCGGAGGAGGGCGCGTTTCGAGAAGACGTAGATCCCCATGCTCACGAGGTTGCTCTTCGGCAGCCGGGGCTTTTCCTGCCAGTCGATCACCCGGTCGCTCTCGTCGAGGGTGACGATCCCGAACCGGTGCGCGTCCTCCATGGGCACCGTGCGGACCGCGATCGTGACGTCGGCGCGGTGACGGCGGTGCGCGGCCAGGAACGGCTGGTAGTCCATCTTGTAGATGTGGTCGCCGGCGAGGATCAGCACGGTGTCGCCGGGGGCCTGCCGCACCACCTCGATGTTGCGCAGCACGGCATCGGCGGTCCCGCGGTACCACTCGTTGGGCCGCCCGCGCGCGATGTAGGGCTGCAGGAGGCGGATCCCGCCGCTGGTGCGGTCCAGGTCCCACGGCCGGCCTGCCCCGATGTGGTCGTTGAGCGACCGCGGGTTGTACTGGGTCAGCACGACGATGTTGTCAACGTCGCTGTTGACGCAGTTGCTGAGCGTGAAGTCGATGATGCGGTACTTGCCGCCGAACGGCACCGCGGGCTTGGCGCGCACCCCGGAGAGGATCGAGAGCCGCTCGCCCTCGCCGCCGGCAAGGATGACCGCCAGGATGCTCTTCACGGCCACGATCCTACACCCGCCCCCGGGACGCCGACCCGTCGGTCCGCGGGGCGGTGGATCACAGGAACAACCTGGGGTTGACGAACGTGCCGTTGAGCTCCACGGCCCAGTGGAGGTGCGGGCCGGTGCTGTTGCCGGTATCCCCCTCGTACGCGATCACCTGTCCCTGGTGCACGACCTCGCCCTTGTAGACGGCGGGCGGGTGCGCGTAGTTGTCGATGTGCGCGTACCAGGTGAGCAGGCTCTGCGAGTGCGCGATGATCACGATCCACGCGCGCAGGTTGGGCGGGTCGTACGGGTTGGGGCCGACGAAGACGACGGTCCCGTCGCCGGCGGCGCGGATCGGGGTGTACTCCGGGGCGACGATGTCGATGCCCGTGTGGAAGTGGGCGCAGTTGCCGAGCGGGGGCTCCGCGATGAACCCGGTGCAGCCGAACTCCTGGCTGACCACCCCCGGCATCGGCCAGATCAGCGTCCCGTTGTACTGCGACGGGATGTTCTGCTGCTCGGCGACGAGCCGGGCGATCAGGTTCGACAGCTCGTTGAGGGACTTCTGCTCTGAGGCGAGCCGCGCCGCTGCCTGCGCCTTGGTCAGCTTGAGCCTGCTGAAGGCGGCGAGCTGCGCCGCCTGCACCGCCCGGGTCTTCGCCTCCAGCGCGTTCAGCTGTTTCTGCGCCGCCAGCAGCGCGTTGCGCTGGCCGGTCATCTCCTGCTTGGCCTGGTAGGTGGCCAGTCGCACCTGCTGGGACTGGGTGCGCGTGACCTGGGTGGCCTGCTGCAGCGTCTCGAGCGACTGCTGGTTCTGCTGGATCTGCTGGGCGAGCTGCGCGTCCTGGTTGCCGATGCGCAGGTAGTAGCCGACGTCGGCCAGCACGTCCGCCAGCGAGCGGGCCGACAGCAGCTGCTCCAGCAGCGAGGTCTGCTGGGTGATGTAGGCATCGGCGATGTGGCCGGCGAGGGTGGCACGCTCGTCGGTGAGCTGCTGCTGGCCGGCCGTGATCTTGGTGTCCAGGGCGGAGAGCGCGGCGTCCAGGTCGCCGACCTGGGTGACCATCGCCGTGTACTTCGCGCGGACGTCCGCCAGCGCCTTCTGCGCGGCGTC
>JAJYEB010000232.1 GCA_021790375.1 Chloroflexota bacterium
GAGCGGCCGCGCCGGTCCCACCTCCCCCGCCGACGGTGGGGTGGCCGGACGTTCGGCTCCCAGCGCTCGATCCTCGTCGACATCCTGGGGCTGCCGTTCGCCTGCCGGGTCGACCCAGCGAGGCGCCATGACGCGGCCTCGGCCCGGCTCCTGCTCCTCGACGACCTGGCCGCCCTGCCCCGCCTGCGGGCGATCGTCGCCGACCGCGCCTACCGCGGCCTCGGCAAGCTTGCCGCGCGGCGGGGCCTGGCCCTCGACATCAAGGCGCCGCCGGCGGGGGTGACCGCTTCGTGCCACTGCGGCCGCTGGTCAAGGTCGAGCACGCCTTCGCCCAGCTTGGGCGCTGGCGGCGCCTGTCGCGCGCCCAGGGCACCGACGCATCGGCCAAGGCCTGGCTTGAGGTGGCGGCCCTGGGCTATCTCTTCGCGCGTCTCCGGGTCGAGCCCGCCTGATCGCCCAGCTCCGCCGCCCTCTCGATCGCGGTCGCGGGGTGCCGCCAAAGCCGCGCGCTTCGAGCTCGCTCACGCTCGCGGAGCGCGCCTGGTTCCGCAGCCCAAGCACGGACGCGCTATGGCCTGCTCCTGCGCCCCAGCCGCGCATCTCAGGGTCAGTCGGCGGGTCTGCTCGGCTCGGGAATTCAGCTACAAGCCCTGAGCTTGTGATTAAACCCGTGGGCCCGTCTTCTTGATCGCCGGATAGCGCGTTCGGGGCGCCCGATCCGTCATCCCCAGTCCTCGGCCGACTCGGCGATTGCGAGGGAGAGGGCCTCGAGCTCGCCGGTCAGCTCCCGGATCCGCCGGGCATTCGCGAACCAGTCGCGATAGCGCTCCATCTGGGCGGCGGAGAGGAGCCGGGTCTCGGTCTTGCCGGCGACCTTGCGGGTCCAGGAGAAGTACGGCCCGTGGAGTTGGGCCACGTCGGCGGCGCAGCGGCAGCCGGGCTTTCCGCAGCGGATGCGGCGCTCGACGAGCGTGCCGGGGAGGGCGAAGCCGGTCGTCGCGAGGCCGGCCACGATCGCTGCTTGGGCCCGCCGGTCCGCCGCGTTCGGTCGCGCCATCGGTTGAGCGTACCTCCGTGCGCGCCGGCCAGTCAGGCTCCGGTGCGGTGGTCTACAGTAGCATACTGCTAGACTCCGCACGCACGGGACGGGAGGCGCCATGGACGGGAGCGGTGATGGGGACGGCGCGCCCGAGGAGGCCGCCCTGCGCGACTTCCGGCGGGCGCTCTACCGGGCCCTCGGCGGCTGGTCCGACACGCTCTTCGAGCTCTCCGACGCGCTCCTCGAGGCGGGGCCACCGGTCGGCTCGGTGCCGGCGCTGAGCCTCGAGCCCGTGTTCCGGCGCGGCCACGGCAGCCTGTACAAGGCGCTCGCCCGGGGCAGGGTCGACGATGCGCGGATCCGGGCCGCCCTCGCTGCGGTCCGGCCGGCGGAGTGGCCGGCGGTGTTCGCCGTCGACGCCTCGACCTGGCCACGCTGCGACGCCGAGACGAGCCCCGAGCGCGGCTTCTACTACCACCCCTCGCGCCACTCGGCCGGCCAGCCGATCGTGGCCGGCTGGTCCTATCAGTGGATCGCCGGTCTGTCCTTCGCGCCCGACTCCTGGACGGCCCCGCTCGACGTCGCCCGCCTGTCGCCGGCCACTGATGGAGTGGACGCGACGCTCGGCCAGGTTCGTCGCGTTGCGGACCGGGTCGGCCCGGCGGGGTCGGTGCCGCTGTTCGTGTTCGATGCCGGCTACGACCCGATCGCGCTCACCGCGGGCCTCGCCCAGGTCCGGGCGGGGATCTGCGTCCGCATCCGCGGGGACCGGCTCTTCTACGCCGATCCCGTGCCGGTGCCGCCCGGGACGGTGGGCCGGCCACGGCGCCACGGCGCCCGGTTCGCGTGCGCCGAGGAGGCCTCCTGGCCCACCCCCAGCGCGGCCCTCACCTGTGACGACCCACGCTACGGCCGGGTCGAGGTGGCGGCCTGGACGGGCTTGCATCCGAAGCTCCAGAACCGCGGACGCTGGGTCGGTGCCCACGCGCCGATCGTGCGCGGGACGGTGATCCGGGTCGCCGTCGAGCACCTGCCGCGGCCGACCGCCCGGGCGATGAAGACGCTCTGGCTGTGGTGGTCGGGCCCAGGGGCACTCGACCTCGACACATGCTGGCGCGCGTACGTCCGGCGCTTCGATCTCGAGCACACGTTCCGCTTCATCAAGCACACCCTGGGCTGGACGACGCCGGCGCTGCGGACTCCCGAGCAGGCCGACCGCTGGACCTGGCTCGTCGCCGCCGCCTACACGGAGCTACGCCTCGCCCGCCGTCTCGTCGACGGCCGGCGCCTGCCGTGGGAGCGACCACTCACGCCCGCCCAGTTGACGCCGGCGCGCGTGCGACGGGGGTTTCGCCGACTTCGTGCGATCCTCGGCACACCCGCCAGTCCTCCGAAACCCTCGAAGCCCGGGCCGGGACGCCCCAAGGGCACGCGTCGGCCGCCCCGAACGCGCTATCCGGCGATCAAGAAGACGGGCCCACGGGTTTAATCACAAGCTCAGTCGCAGCGCGGCGCCGGTGCTCGGCATGCGCAATCACGACGAGCAGGTCGACGTCGCTGTCCGGCCGCGCCTCACCGCGTGCCTGCGAGCCGAAGAGCACGATCCACTCTGGGTGGAACCGCCGGACGATGCGTCGCTTGATGACAGGCAGCCAGTGCCTGGCAAGCGGGCTCAGCGGGAGCCGGGCGAATGCCTGCGACCGCCGAGGAGTCGAGCGTGCGCGATAGCCCACCAGCTCCCCCCGATCCCACAGCCGACCGCGTGCCAGGCGTGCGACGGGCGGAGGGAAGTCGGGCCGCCGCGCCCAGTCACGAACGAAGTTGGACGGACGGACAGAGAACAACTCGGCCGCCTCGCGGGTACCAAGCAGACGTGTGTCGGTGCCACGGGCGGCGGGATCGCCAGGGCGGCTGCTGTTCTGCATGTATCGAATGATGACAACGTGATCAAACCGTCGCGCCGGCATCGCTCCTGCCCCTGGTCCGACCCGCGCACTCGGCCGACCGGCATGTGGTCCGACCCACGCTCGGGGCCGACCGGCACTCGCCCGTTCCGGGCGATGCTCGTAGCTTCGTCGCGAGCTGCGGAGGGACCAGCCGCGGAGGGAGGGAGCGGTGACGACGAAACGGGAGATCGACGAGTTCTGGGCGCTGAAGCGCATCGCCGTGGTAGGTGTGTCGCGCGACCCGAAGCACTTCTCGAACATGGTCTGGCAGGAGCTGCGCCAGCGGCGCTACGAGGCCGTGCCCGTGAATCCGGCCACCGACCGGATCGACGGGCTGCCGTGCTACGCGCGGGTGCAGGACGTCGTGCCGCCGGTGGAGGGGGTCCTGATCATGACGCCGCCCAACGTGACGGATCGGGTCGTCCGCGACTGCGCGGAGGCCGGCGTGACGCGCGTCTGGATGCACCGGGGGGCGGGCGGAGGCGCCGGGAGCGTCAGCCCCGACGCGGTCGCGTTCTGCGAGGCCAGCGGGATCGGGGTGGTGGCCGGCTTCTGCCCGTACATGTTCCTGCCGGGCACGCCGTTCTTTCACGGTCTGCACGCGTTCGCGAAGAAGGTCACGGGCAGCTATCCGAAGTGACCCACCCGCAGGGTCCCCGCGCGAGGCGCACCGCCCGGTGACGACGGCCGCGGTCATCTGCCGGAGCCGGACCGGGAAGACCCGCCGTTACGCCGAGGAGACCGGGGCGCACCTGCAGACCCGCGGCGTCGACGTGCCGGTCGTCTCGATCGGCGACTGCGACATGGCAACTCTCGGAGACGTCGACCTGCTGCTGCTCGGCCGCTGGACGAACGGGATGTTCGTGGTCATGCAGCATCCGGACCAGCCCTGGGTGGCCTTCTCGCGCGACCTGCCGCCGATCCGCGCCCGGGTGGGCCTGTTCACGACCTACCAGCTCGCCACCGGGAGCATGTTCGGGCGCATGAAGGCCGAGCTGCGCGGCCGCACGCCGGAACCCGAGATCGAGCTGAAATGGCGGGACGGCCGGCTGTCACAGGCGGACCGGGCGACGCTGGATCGCTTCGTCGCCGGGTCGTGACGGTGCGCCCGCCCGTTCAGGGCCCGATCGACGCCTGCTCGTTCGATGAAGCGGCGACCACCG
>JAJYEB010000233.1 GCA_021790375.1 Chloroflexota bacterium
GCACAGAAGGTCCGCACCCTGATCAAGGCCGACTTCGACGCGGCCTTCGAGCGCGTGGACGCGATCATCGCGCCCACCAGCCCGACCGTCGCGTTCCCGTTCGGAGCGCGGCTCGACGACCCGGTCGCGATGTACCTCTCGGACGCGTGCACGCTGCCCGTCAACGTCGCGGGCCTGCCAGGGCTGTCGGTCCCGTGCGGCCTGTCCGAGGGGCTGCCCGTGGGCCTGCAGGTCATCGGGCGCGCCTGGGACGAGGCCGGGATCCTGCGAATCGGGCGTGCCTACGAGGCCATCACCGCCGATGCGGGCTGGCGAACGCTCGAGCCGTCCGCCCTGCCCGCGCTCGAGGATGCCGCGACCGCGCCACCGCGCCTGCCGGACGCCGCGTCGACTTCCGGGCGGCGGGATTCCGGCCTGGCCGGAGAGGAGTAACCGATGTCCATCGAGAGCCTGCCGTCGTCGACCCGCTCGCGACTGGCTGCCCGAGTGTCGGCCGTGCCGGCCTCCGGGATCCGCAAGTTCTTCGACGTCATCGCGACCATGCCCGACGTGATCTCGCTCGGCGTCGGCGAGCCCGACTTCACGACGCCCGCCCAGGTGGTGCAGGCGGGGATCCGGTCGCTCGAGGCGGGCCGCACGCACTACACGAGCAACTACGGGACGCTGGAGCTGCGCCGCGGGATCGCCGAGAACCTGGAGCGGCGATACGGCGCCTCGTACGACCCGGCGACCGAGGTGCTGGTCACGGTCGGCGCGTCCGAGGCGGTGGCCGCGACGATGACCGCCCTCGTCGATCCCGGCGACGAGGTCCTCCTGCACGAGCCCTCGTACGTCGCGTACATGCCGGCGATCGTGTTCGCCGGCGGCACCACCGTCCACGTCCCGACACGCGCCGCCGACGGTTTCGCGCTCGACCCGGACGAGGTGGAGCGCCGCGTGACGGCGCGGACGAAGGTCCTCTTCCTGGGCTACCCGTGCAACCCGACCGGCGCCGTGCTGCCGCCCGAGGCGCTCCGCGCGCTGGCCGACGTCGCCCGCCGGCACGACCTGCTGGTGGTCAGCGACGAGATCTACGACCGGCTGGTCTACGGCGGCCACCAGCACGAGTCGATCTCGGCCCTGCCCGGGATGCGGGAGCGCACCGTGCTCATCGGCGGGTTCTCCAAGGCCTACGCGATGACCGGATGGCGCGTGGGCTACGTCTGCGCGCCGCGCGACCTCCTCGAGGGGATCGTCAAGATCCACCAGTACGCCATCATGTGCGCGCCCACCACCGCCCAGGACGCCGCCGCGGTGGCGCTCCGGGAGGCCGAGCCGGACGTCGAGCGCATGCTGGCCGAGTACGACCGCCGCCGCCGCATGTTCGTGGACGGCCTGAACCGGATCGGGCTGCCGACCATCGAGCCGCGTGGCGCGTTCTACGCCTTCCCGCACGTCGGCGGGACCGGGCTCACCAGCGAGCAGTTCAGCGAGCGGCTGCTGTTCGAGGAGCACGTCGCGGTGGTGCCGGGCGATTCGTTCGGGCCGTCCGGTGCCGGTCACGTGCGCGCCTGCTACGCGACCAGCTACGAGCAGCTGGAGGAGGCCCTGGTCCGGATCGAACGGTTCCTGGCGCGGCTGTGAAGGCGCGGCGCATGACCGACGCCGCCGCCGGGGGCAACGGACCCGGAGCAGCCGGGGGCAACGGACCCGGAGCCGCCGGGGACGCCGCCACCGGGGCAGGCGGGACGAGCGGGCCGGTCCGCTGGGAGGCGGTGATCGGCATCGAGGTCCACGCGCAGCTGCGCACGGCCTCGAAGATGTTCTGTCGCTGCTCCACCGACCTGCGGGACGCCGGACCGAACAGCCACACCTGTCCGGTGTGCCTGGGGATGCCGGGAGTCCTGCCGGTGATCAACCGCCGCGCGGTCGAGCACGTGCTCGCCACCGGGCTCGCCATCGATGCCGGGATCGCGCCGGTCACCCGCTGGGACCGCAAGAACTACTTCTACCCCGACCTCCCGAAGGGCTACCAGATCAGCCAGTACGACCTGCCGCTCGCCTCGCGCGGGCAACTCTCGTTCGACACGAGCGAGGGGCCGTTCACGGTGCACATCACCCGGGCGCATCTCGAGGAGGACACCGCGCGGCTGCAGCACACCACGGACGAGCTGGGGCGGCGCATCAGCCTGGTCGACTTCAACCGCGCCGGGCTGCCGCTGATGGAGATCGTCACCGAGCCCGACATCCGCACCGCCGAGCAGGCGCGCCGGTACGCGGAGGAGCTCCGGCTGCTGCTCCGCACGATCGGCGTCTCGGACGCCGAGATGGAGAACGGCCAGATGCGGGTCGAGGCGAACGTCTCGCTGCGCCCGGCCGGCCGCGCGGCGTTCGGGACGCGCGTCGAGGTCAAGAACATGAACTCGTTCCGCGCGGTCGAGCGGGCGATCGCCCACGAGATCGAGCGGCAGGCGCGGGCGCTCGACGCGGGCGAGGCGCTGGTGCAGGAGACACGGGGCTGGGACGACGTCCGCAACGAGACCTACCGGATGCGGGTCAAGGAGTATTCCGACGACTACCGGTACTTCCCGGAGCCCGACCTGCCGCCGCTGCGGGCGGACGCGGCTTGGCTGGAGGCGATCCGGGCGACGCTCCCGGAGCTGCCCTCGGCGCGCCGGACCCGGTATGTCGGCGACCTGGGGCTGTCCCCGTACGACGCCGGGGTGATCGTGGGGGACCCCGCGGCCGGGGCGCTCTTCGAGGAGGCGCTCGCGGCCGCCGCCAGCCAGCCGGAGCGCGCCCGGCCGGCGCCGAAGGCGCTGGCGAACTGGGTGACCGGCGAGTTCCTGCGGATCGCCAGGCAGCGCGGGGACGGCGGGCGGGCGTCCGGGGCGGAGCTCGCGCGGCTGGTCGCGATGGTGGGCGATGGGCGCATCTCCGGCACGAACGGCAAGGAGGTCCTGGCGCGGCACGTGGAGACCGGCGAACCGGTCGAGCGGATCGTCGAGCAGCTGGGGTTCACGCAGATCTCCGACACAGGAGCGCTGGCGGCGGCAGTGGACGCGGTCCTCGCCGCGAACCCCGGGGCCGCGGCCGACTACCGAGCCGGGAAGCAGCAGGTGGTCGGCTTCCTGGTGGGCCAGGTCATGAAGGCGACGCGCGGCCAGGCCAACGCGGCGATCGTGCAGGAGCTGGTGCGCGCGCGACTGGAGGGCGGGGCATGAGGCGGGCCGCATGGATGTGTCCATCTGCGGGTCGGTCGGTGTGTCCGTCGGTCCACCGCTCGGCAAGTCGGTCGGCGGGCCGGTCGGCGTGTCCGTCGGTCCACCGCTCGGCAAGTCGGTCGGCGGGCCGGTCGGCGGGTCAGTCGGTGCGCCGGTCGGTGGGTCAGTCGGCGGGTCGGTCGGCGGGTCGGTCGGTCCACCGCTCGGCAAGTCGGTCGGCGCGTGCGTCGTGCGGGCAGGTGGTCGTGGAATGCAGACTCGGGGCCGGTCGGTGAGCGCGCTGAACGTGGTGCTCTGGGTCGGCGGCGTGGCCCTGGTGGGTGCCGCCTACGTGCGTGGTGTGCCGTACTGGCGCCGGTACCAGGCGATGCGCGCGCAGCAGGACAACATCCGCCGTTACGAGACCTGGCGGGGACGGCCGACCGAATCGGGGCCGTCCAGCGCGGACCTCATGGAGACCGAGCTGCGCCGCCGCGCCCAGCCCTGGCTGGTGGCGGGCATCGTCGGCATCGTGATGATCGTGGCCGGGTTCGCGGTCCGGTAGGGATCGCCGCGGGCCGCGCGTCGGCAGCATCGGCATCAGTGGCTCCGATGCCGGCGGGGCCGGTGCCACCGCAAGCGGCTTCGCCCGCCGGCGGCTTCGCCACGAGTGGCGCCTTCGCCACTGGTGTGGTGCCGCCTGTGGGTGGCTTCACCGGGTGCGGTTGCGCCGGCAGTCAGCCCGATCGCCCGCCGTAGGGCCCGCGGGCGGCTCCCCGGGATGCGGTTCCGCCGGCAGTCGGCTCGATCGCGCGCCATAGGGCCCGCGGGCGCTCCCCGGGATGCGGTTCCGCCGGCAGTCGGCTCGATCGCGCGCCATAGGGCCCGCGGGCGCTCCCCGGGATGCGGTTCCGCCGGCAGTCGGCTCGATCGCCCGCTGTGCCGTCCGCGGGCGGCT
>JAJYEB010000234.1 GCA_021790375.1 Chloroflexota bacterium
TCCGGACGGTCATGGTCACCGGCGACAATCCGCTGACCGCGAAGACCATCGCCGCCGAGGCCGGCGTGGACGACTTCATCGCGCAGGCGAAGCCCGAGGACAAGATCGACCGGATCCGGCGGGAGCAGGCGGAGGGCCACCTGGTCGCGATGACGGGGGACGGCACCAACGACGCCCCCGCGGTGGCACAGGCCGACGTGGGGCTGGCCATGAACAGCGGGACGTCTGCCTGCAAGGAGGCGGCCAACATGGTCGACCTCGATTCGGACCCCACGAAGCTGATCGAGGTGATCGCGATCGGCAAGCAGCTGCTGATCACCCGGGGCGCGATCACGACCTTCAGCATCGCCAACGACGTCGCCAAGTACTTCGCGATCCTGCCGGCGATGTTCAGCGTCGCCTACCCGCAGCTCAACGCGCTCAACGTCATGGGCCTGGCGCGCCCGCAGAGCGCCATCCTCTCGGCCGTCATCTTCAACGCGCTGATCATCATCGCGCTGGTGCCGCTCTCGATCCGAGGCGTGGCCTACCGCGCGGCGCCGGCGGCCGACCTCCTGCGACGCAACCTGCTCGTCTACGGGCTGGGCGGCATCCTCGCCCCCTTCGTCGGCATCAAGCTCATCGACGTGATCATCACGTCCATCCACCTCGCCTGAAGGCAGCACGATGCGCACGTTCATCCGCACCCAGCTCTGGCCGGCCATCGCGCTGCTGGCGCTGCTGACGCTCATCACCGGGATCGCGTACCCGGCCGCGGTCACCGCCGTGGCCCAGGTCGCTTTCCCCGCGCAGGCCAACGGATCGTTCATCGTGGTCGACGGCAAGGCGGTCGGGTCGTCGCTGATCGGGCAGTACTTCGACGGGCCGGGGTACTTCTGGGGCCGTCCCTCGGCGGCGGGAGTGTCCACGGCGAACCCGAATGGCTACGACGCGATGAGCTCGGGCGCGTCCAACCTGGGGCCCACGTCGAAGGCGCTCATCGACGAGGTGACGCAGCGGGTCGACGCCCTCCGCAGGGCGAACGGTGACGCGCCGATCCCGGTCGATCTCGTGACCGCCTCGGCCTCGGGCCTCGACCCCGACATCAGCCGCGCGGCCGCGGCCTACCAGGTTCCCCGGGTGGCGAAGGCACGCGGGATGACCGATCCGCAGGTGCAGGCGATCGTCGACCGCTGCACGCAGGGCCCTATGCTGGGTTTCCTGGGGGCCGCGACCGTCAACGTGCTGGAAGTCAACCTGGCGCTCGATGGGCTGCTGCGATGACGGCACCCGTGGACCGCCCAGCTCGCCGGAGGGAGCGGGACCGATGACCGAGCCGCGCGTGGACGAGGAGCGGCCGACCGGCGAGGAGATGCTCGCCCGGGTTCAGGCCGAGCAGCCGGGCGGGCGCGGCCGGCTCCGCGTGTACCTGGGCATGGCGCCAGGCGTGGGCAAGACCTACCGGATGCTGGAGGAGGCGCACCGCCGCCACGATCGCGGGACCGACGTCGTGGTCGGCTTCGTGGAGACGTACGGCCGGCGGAACACCGCCGCGCTGCTCGATGGCCTGGAGATCGTGCCGCGGGCGCGGATCGAATACCGGGGCGTGGTCGTCGAGGAGATGGACACCCAGGCGGTCATCGACCGCCGGCCCACCGTGGCCCTGGTCGACGAGCTGGCCCACACGAACGTGCCGGGCTCGGTCCGGGAGAAGCGCTGGCAGGACATCGACCTGATCCTGGACGCCGGGATCCACGTGGTGAGCACCTGCAACGTCCAGCACGTCGAATCGCTGGCGGATGCGGTCGAGACGATCCTGGGCGTCCCGGTCCGGGAGCGCGTCCCCGACGCCGTGGTGCGGGCCGCGGACGAGATCGAGCTGGTCGACATGAGCCCCCACGCACTCCGGCAGCGGATGCGCCACGGCAACGTCTATCCCCCCGACCGCGCGGCGATCGCGCTCGAACGGTTCTTCACCGAGCCGAACCTGACGGCGCTGCGCGACCTGAGCCTGCGGTTCGTGGCGGGGCAGGTCGACGAGCAGCTGGAGGACATCGTCTCCGAGCGCGGGCTCAGGAGGCTGCCGGCCGTCAGCGAACGGGTCCTCGTGGTGCTCGACGGCCGGCGGGCCTGCCGTCGCGCCGTGCGTCGGGCGGCGTCGCTGTCCGGTGCGATGCACGCGCTGCTCATCGCCGCAGCCGTCGAGACGCCATCCGTGGGCATGTCGCACGATCGGCGCCAGGACCTCCAGGAGAACGTGGACTACGCGGTGGACCTCGGAGCCGAGATCGTCCGGCTCGAGGCGCCCGACCTCGTCACCGGGCTCCTCGAGATCGCCCGCTCCCGGCGGGTCGCGCACGTGGTGCTGGTGCAGGAGTCCCGGAGCGTGATCGATCGGCTGTTCCGGCACTCCGTGGCCGACCGGCTCCTGCAGCAGCTGCCCGGCGTGGAGGTCCACCTCGTCGCGGCCGAACAGCCCGAGGCGACGAACCCTCAGCGGTCCACGACGCGGTAGCCCACCCCCGGGTCCGCCACGATGATGCGGCCGGCGGCGCCGGTCGGGTCGGCCGCGGCGAGCTTGCGCCGCAGCCGGCTGACGTACACGTGCAGGTAGTGCGCCTCCCCGGCGTACGCGGCCCCCCACACGCTCCGCAGCAGGCGCTGTCTGGTCACCACGCGGCCAGGCTGCGACAGGAGCACCTTCAGGAGCTCGTACTCGCGCGTCGTCAGCTCGACGGGACGCTCCCCGACGCGGACCTCGCGGCGGCCGATGTCGAGGGAGACCGGGCCGAGCACGAGCAGGCCGGAGGCGTCCGCCGCCGGGCCGGCCGCGCGGCGCAGCACGGCGCGGATGCGGGCGTGCAGCTCTTCGGTGCCGAACGGCTTGGTGAGGTAGTCGTCGGCGCCCGCCTCGAGCGCGGCGACCTTGTCCCGCTCCTCACCACGGGCCGACAGGATGACGATCGGGGTGGTCGCCTCGCGTCGGATCCTGCGCACCACCTCGACGCCGTCGAGGTCGGGCAGGCCGAGATCGAGCAGGACCAGGTCCGCCCGGCGCGCCTCCCATGCCCGGAGCGCCTCGCGGGCATCGGCCGCCTCGTCGATCCGGTAGCCGTGCTTCTCCAGGTATGCCGCCACGGCGCGCCGCGTCGGCGCGTCATCCTCGACCAGCAGCAGCGCCGGGCCGCCGGGGCTCACGGGTGAGCTTCGTCCCAGCCCGGGGCGGTGAGGTCCGCCTCCGGAGCCACGGGCAGCCGCACGGCCACGGCGAGGCCGCCGAGATCGCTTCGCCGCGCCGTCACGTCGCCGTTCATGGCCCGCGCGAGGCCCTGCACGACCGCCAGGCCCACGCCCATCCCGCGCCGCGAAGTGCCCCTCGCCTGGTCGACCCGGAAGAACTTGTCGAACAGGCGGGGCAGCGCGGCATCCGGAGCGCCGGGGCCGTCGTCCTCGACGACCAGCTCGACGAAGGGGGCGTCCGCGACGCAGGCCGCTCGCACCACGATGGTGTTGCCCCCATGGCGGACCGCGTTCTCGACCAGGTTGGTGAGGATCTCGTCCAGGTACAGGTCGTCCACCAGCACCGGTGGAAGCGTCGGCGCGACGCGGACGGTCAGCGTCTTGTCCCGGGGGCGAAGCCGCGCCACCGTGCCGCCCACGATCTCGTCCAGGTCGTGGGGCTCCAGCTCGGGGTGCAGCGCGCCGCCCTCGATCCGGCTCAGGTCGAGCAGGTTCCGGACCAGCAGGTTCAGGCGTTCGGCTTCCGCGTCGATGGACTGCAGCGTCGCCCGCTGCTCATCGGCCGACCACCGGATCTCGGGATCGAGGAGGCTGCCGGCGGATGCGCGGATCGTCGCGAGCGGCGTCCGCAGGTCGTGGGAGACGGAATCCAGCAGCGCCGTCTTGAGGCGATCGCTCTGCCGCGCGACCTCGGCGGCGGTCGCCTCCGCGGCGAGCCGGTCGCGGCGGACCACCTGCCCCAGCTGGTCGGCGGCCGCGGAGAGGATCCGGGTCTCGGAGCGATCCGGTGCCGATCGATCCGCACCGCGAGTCGCCCACAGCGACCCGAGTGCCTCGCCGGCGACCTCCATCGGGATCCGGTACAGGGCGCCCGCC
Source organism: Chloroflexota bacterium (assembly GCA_021790375.1). Taxonomy (GTDB): domain Bacteria; phylum Chloroflexota; class Limnocylindria; order Limnocylindrales; family CSP1-4; genus JAJYNJ01. The sequence continues at coordinate 4,096 of JAJYEB010000234.1, forward strand.
ACGCCCCGCGCGGGCCCGCCGTGTGCTGAG
>JAJYEB010000235.1 GCA_021790375.1 Chloroflexota bacterium
GGCCCCCGGAAACGCCCCGGGCCGGGTCCTTCGTCGTGATGTCCGCGGGCCCGACCGCGGCCCGCTCCCTGGCCGCCCGTTCGGGGCGACCGGTCCTCGTCGAACAGCATGCTGCTCGCCTCCTGTTTGTAATGCGCACTGTCTGTGCTGCATCACGATATATCGTAATCCTGGCCAGTGTCAAGCAGCATCCAGGTGCCCATGATCGTCGGTGCCCATCGCCCGACCAATGCGCCGGGCAGCGCTGAGCACCGGCTCGACGGTGGCGCGGAACCCCGGTGGTGCGCGGCGCCTCGTTCGCGGGCGCCCGCGGTCACGCCGCCGGCTTGACCTCCACGAAGACCTTGATCGCCGACTTGTCGTTCAGAAGGTGGTCCGCGAGGTCCTGGAAGCCGTCCAGGCCGGCCACGCGCGTGGTCAGCAGCTTCGCCAGCCACCCCGGGAAGAACGCCTCGGCGGCGATCATGTCGGACACGCCCTGCTCGAAGTCCGCGAGCGCCGCGTTGACCGTCCCGACCATCACCTTGTTGCCGAGCACGAACCCCTGGTTGATCCGGTCGGCCGGAATCGTCGTGCTGGTGTCGCCGCCGGTCACGGAGGCCAGGACCAGCACGCCGTCCGTGCCAAGGCTGGCGGCTGCCTCGAACGCCATCGGGCCGTACCCCGTCGCCTCGAACATCAGGTCGAAGGGCCCGTGCGACGCCGCGGCCTGGGGCAGCGTGGTATCCGACGACGAGACGTAGACCGCCCCGAGTTCCTCGGCGAGGTCGCTGTTGCGGTATGGGCGCGGGCGGCGCGAGTAGACCACCACCTCGACCCCCCGCAGCCGGAGCAGCGCGGTCGCGATGAGCCCGATCGACCCGGCCCCGAGCACGCAGGCCCGAAGCGGCCGCCAGACGCGGAGCCGGCGCTGGATCTCGACGGCCTGGCGGATCCCCTTCTCGGCCACGGTGAACGGCTCCAGGAGGCAGCCGGTGGAGGCCAGGGTTTCGGGCAGCGGCACCACGAAATCGGCGCTGTCGACGTACCGCTCCGACAGGTAGCCATGGAGCAGGTTGATGCCGCGCTCGTAGTAGACGGCATCGGTGGTCATGTCCTGCATGCCGATGGCGTCGTAGATGCTCTTGCCCGGGCGGCGGACGGTCGCCACCACCAGGGACCCGGGCCGGATGCGGCTGGAGACGTGAGGGCCCACCTGGAGCACCCGGCCGAGGTTCTCGTGGCCGTTGACCAGGAAGTCGTCCCCGGGCGGGGGGGCGCCGTAGAGGCCCTGCAGGATGTCGCGGTCGGTGCCGTCGACGCCGACCCGGAGCACCTCGACGAGCACGCCGCGGCCGCCGGGGATGCTGTCGATCGACGGCTCCGGGATGTCGCGCAGGTGGATGGAGTTGGGGACGCGGGGATGGACGGCGATCGCCTTCATGCCGGGCATGGTAGGCCCGGTGGCGGGTCAAGCCCGCGCTACCCGGCGTCCACCACCGCAACACGCACGTTGCGGCCTTCCCAGCGGGCGGCCTGGGGCCAGAAGAACGTCGCGTCGACGGCCGCACCGGGCGGCAGCCGGTCCGAGCCGGGCACGTCGGCCACCCAGACGCCGAGACCGGTGTCGCGGGCTTCCACGTCCTGCGTCGTGGCCCAGCCGTCGAACGAGCAGTGGACGCGGCACGGCGCGAGCAGTTCGAAGCGGAGCGTCCGCCCGGCCGGCATCGAGGGACGGGGCGCGGTGAAGCGCCAGGTCGCCCGGAGCGGCTGCGGCACCCTCCCCTGGTAGCGCTGCCAGGCGGCCTCGGGACGGTCGATCGCGTGGCCGAGGGCGACGGACCGTACCAGCTTGACGTACTCGGCATGGGCCCAGGCCAGCGGCATCGCCGACCCCGAGGGCCGTCCGCAGGCCAGCCCGCGCGCGGGAATGTCGTCGGTGTCCCAGTCCTGTTCCGGCAGCATGCCGCCTCGTGACCCGAGCCGGCGCATCGCCTCGAGGTACGGCCGCGCGTCGCGTCCGGCCTCGAGCTCGTAGTGCCCGCGCTCGCCCACCAGCAGGGGCCAGCCACGGCCGATCCCGGTCCCGTCGAACGGGCTCCCGTCGGCGTGCTCGCCGTAGCCGTCGCCGTTGTAGCGATGCCAGACCGGGCCGCTCGGCGTCTCCGTGCGCAGCAGCGCGTCGGAGACCTCGAGCGTCGAGAGCACGTGCGGGTCGTCCGGGCGGCGCAGCCCGAACCGCACCAGCGCCAGGAAGTCGGTCCCGATCATCTCGTCGGCGGCGACCATCGACTGGCCGGGAGGGCGGTTCCTGACCGGGACGGCCGCGGAGACCGGGGCCCCCGCCAGCACGCCGGGCGAGGCGATCCGGACGTAGTACCCATCCACCCCGTGCGCCTTCGCCAGGGGCGTGCCGCGTGCGTACGTCCAGTCCTCGATCGAGGCGTTCCAGTCGTCGGCCAGCTCCAGGCAGTAGCCCGCGGCCGGCTCGTCGAGGTGCTCCGCGGCCACCACCAGCGCCGCGACGACGGGCGCGAGCGTGGACGGCGTGAGCCCGGCGTTCTCCTCCCAGCGATCCTGCTGGGTGGCCGGGCCGGTGCGCGCGATGAACGACGCCGCGGCACGGATCATCCGGTCGAGCGCCGGTCCCGTGACGAGCTCCGCGAACGCGGCGGCCTCGTCGCCGACGCGCCCGTGCATGTGCGTCCCGCCCGAGCGTCGCAGCGCACCCACGAGCAGGATGGGATACGCCGCCTCGTCCAGCTGCACGCCGCTCCAGTAGGGAAGACCGTCGACCCACTGGTTCTGGAACCAGTGCCCATCGGGCTCCTGGGTCGCCACGAGGTAGGCGAGGGTGCGGCGTGCGGACGCGTGCGCGCCGAGAGCCACGAGCGCCCCCGCCGATTCGACCAGGTCGCGCGACCAGACCAGGTGATACCCGCCCAGGTCGTTCCGGGCGTTGCCCCACGGGATCGAGAGGCTCGCAACCGTGGCACCGGGCGCCGTCCGGTCCTGGTGGACCCGCAGCACGGCGGCCGAGTCCCGGTACAGCCGGCCGAGCTCGTCGCCGAGCTGCTCCGGCGGCGCCACGCAGGTGCGGGCGAACCCGTGCCAGTTCTCGATGTACTCCTCCCAGGCGGTCTCGAAGCGCCCGACCAGGGCAGACGCGACCTGGAGGGCAGCCTCCTCGGGGCGCCTGCCGAACCCCAGCGCCACCTGGGCGACGCCGTCCCTGAGGGGTATCTCGCTCATGGCCGCGACGTTCCCCTCACCGGTCGCGTCGTACGTCCAGGCCATTCGGCCGTTGCGGACGAAGTCCTGCCAGCCATCCGATGCGCCGACGTATCCCACGCTCTGCCGTGCGGCCGGCGGATCCGACGCCAGCGCGAGCGCGTACGGGTCGTCGGCGGCGAACAGCGTGGGGCGGCCCTTGTAGGTGCCGGCCCAGGCACGGTTGTGCTGCCCGCTGAACCCCAGGTGCGGGGCCAGCAGCGGGTAGAGGCGCAGGGGGTGCGGCGGCTGCGCCAACGCCTCGGGGCCGCGCAGGTCCTGCAGCCGCGCCTCGATGCGGATGACGTCGGCGTGGTCGTCGGCGCAGATGCGGAGGGTCAGTTCGTACGCGGGGTGGCGGTGGACGGCGATGACCGCAGGTATCCCGGGTTCCACGTACCGGACGTCCGACTCGGCATCGCGCTTGACCTCGCTCCAGAAGCCGGCGTCATCCGCCACGATGAACCCCAGGTCGCGGATCTGCGGGCGATCGACGCGGGGCCAGTAGACCTCGTTGAGGATCCCGTGCCCGACCGTGAACCAGACTCTGCTCGCGTAGTGCGAGGTGCCCACGGCGTCCTTCGCGCTGCTCGACCACGTGGGAGCGATGCCGGGCGACCCGGGAGCATCGCCGGAAACCTGGAGTGGAGCGGCGGGTCGCGCGCCGCGGGACGGATCGGCTGTCATGCAGCCAGCGTAGCGCCAGCTGGGCCGGAGCGCCCCCGACGGGAAGGCGACGCGTCCTGCGGCGCCGGGGGAGGCGGTGGGGCCGGCAGAGACAGCAGGGGCGCGGCGTCCGGAGGGGGGATCCGGGAGCCGCGCCTCG
>JAJYEB010000236.1 GCA_021790375.1 Chloroflexota bacterium
GACCGGGTACCAGCTGCAGGACCTCAGCGCAGAGGTGGCGATGCGGCTCGACGATCCCCGCCTGTCGTCGCTCGCGGCCGGGACGGACGGGTGCTCGGCGGTCGTGTCGTTCGTGGAGGAGGCCCCGGACCACCGGCTGTACATCGCGGCCGCGCTGCTGGAGGACGGCGCGATCCGGCACGTGCACCGCAAGATCTACCTGCCCACCTACGGGCTCTTCGATGAGCGGCGGTTCTTCGCCGCCGGGCAGATCCTGCGCGCGACGCCCAGCCGGCTCGGCACTCCGGTCGGGCTGGCCGTCTGCGAGGACTTCTGGCACCTCACGGTCCCGCTGCTGCTGGCGCTGGACGGAGCCCAGGTCCTGGTGAACGTGTCCTCGTCACCGGGCCGCGACGTGGCCGCGGTGAACGAGGTGGGCCTCGGCACGGCCACCAGCTGGCGGACCCTGATGCGGACCTACGCGATGCTGACCACCAGCTTCGTGGTGTTCTGCAACCGCGTCGGCGTCGACGAGTCGGTCACGTTCTGGGGCGGCAGCGAGGTGATCGGTCCGGACGGGGAGCCCGTGTTCCAGGCACCGCTGCACGACGAGGGGGTGTTCGTCGCCGAGATCGACCTGGCCGACCTTCGCCGGGAGCGCATCGTCCTGCCGGTGCTGCGCGACGAGCGGCCCGAGATGGTGCGCCGCCAGCTGGAACGGATCCTGCGCGAGCGGGCCGGCGAGGGACCGGCGTGAGGCGAGGCGCGCGGCCCGGGACGGCGCCCGCGCTGCGTGGCGGGGCGTGGCGGTCATGACGGAGCTGTTCGAGCTGCCGGCGGAACTCGCGATCGACACCCGGGTCGCCCGGCGGATCATGGTCGGGTTCATCCGGGGGCAGCTGCGCCAGGCCGGGTTCGAGCGGGCGGTGCTCGGACTCTCCGGGGGCATCGACTCGGCCGTGGTCGCGTTCCTGGCGGCCGAGGCGATCGGCTCCCAGCGCCTGTTGTGCGTGCTGATGCCGTACCGCACGTCCTCCTCGGAATCGCTGGAGGACGCGCAGTCAGTCGTGGAGCGCCTCGGGTGCGCCAGCCGCGTGGTCGACATCTCGCCGATCGTCGACGGCTACTTCGGGCGCGCCGGCGGCGTGTCCGGGGCGGTCGGCGGGACAGACGGCGGGGCCGATGGTGATCGCGGGGAGGGCGAGCGGGTCGAGCCGGGGGCGCTGGGGCCGGATGCGGCACGTGCCTCCAGCCTGCGCCGTGGCAACTTCATGGCTCGCGCGCGGATGGCCGTGCTGTACGACCTTTCCGCCGCGTGGGGTGGCCTCGTGGTCGGAACCGGCAACAAGACCGAGGTGCTGATCGGGTACACCACTCACTTCGGGGACGACGCGTGCGCGTTCGACCCGGTCGGCGACCTCTACAAGAGCCAGGTCCGCCAGGTGGCGGTCGACCTGGGGGTGCCGGAGCGGATCATCGCGAAGCCGCCGTCGGCCGATCTGTGGCCCGGGCAGACGGACGAGGCGGAGGTGGGCTTCAGCTACGCGGACCTGGACCGGCTGCTGTACTGGATGGTGGACCGCCGGCGCTCGGCGGAGGAGCTCGCGGAGCGAGGCTTCGATCCGCGTTTCGTGGAGCGGGTGGCGCGGATGGTGGCGGGGGCCGAGTTCAAGCGCCAGGTGCCGCCGATCGCCAAGCTCGGGCCGCGGACCTCCGGCGTCGATTACCTGTATCCGCGGCGGCGACCGGCCCCGGGCACCTGATGCCGTCCGGGCCCGGTGCGGGCGGGACGCTCTACGTCGTGTCGACGCCCATCGGCAACCTGGGCGACATCACGCTGCGGGCGATCGAGGTGCTGCGCTCGGTGCCGCTGGTTGCCGCCGAGGACACCCGCATGACGCGCCGGCTCTGGGCCCGTCACGGGATCGCCACGAAGCTCACGAGCTACCACGCGAGGAACGCGGCGCGGAGGGAGCCCGAGCTGCTCGACCACCTCGGCGGCGGGCTCGACCTCGCGCTCGTGACGGACGCCGGCACGCCGCTGGTGAGCGATCCGGGCGGAGGGCTGGTCGAGCGGTGGGCCGCGGCAGGCGGGCGCGTGGTGCCCGTGCCGGGGGCCTCGGCGGCGCTCGCCGCGCTGGTGGCGAGCGGGATCCCGGCGCCGCGCTGGGCGTTCGAGGGGTTCCTCCCACGCTCCGGCCGCGAGCGTCGCGAGCGGCTGGCGCGGATCGGCGGAGACGAGCGGGCCACGGTGCTGTACGAGGCGCCCGGGAGGGTCGCCGGCACGCTGCGGGATCTCGCCGGGGCCTGCGGTGCGACACGGGCGGCGGCGCAATGCCGCGAGCTGACCAAGCTCCACGAGGAGATCCGCCGCGGATCCCTGGAGGAGTTGCTGGCCTCGGCCGAGGCGGACCCGCCACGCGGCGAGGTTGCGCTCGTGGTCGCGGGTCGAGCGGGGGGCGGCACGTCCCGTGGGGGGTCGCGCGACGCGTCGAGTGGTGCTGCGCCCGCCGACGATGCTGCACTCCCCGCCGCGCGCGCCCGCGTCGACACGCTGGTGCGGGGCGGCCTGACGCGGTCGGAGGCCGCGCGCAGGGTCGCTGCCGAGACCGGACTTGCCAGGCGGGAACTGTTCAGGACGCCGCCGGCGCAGGAAGCGGCGCGTGCCCGCGGCGACGTAGGGCCCTCCGGAGAGCCGGCGTAGAGCGCCGGTGAAGGGCGCGCAAAGGGGTCCCGCGTAGGATCCGGGACATCGGTTCGCGATGTCGCCTCCGCGAGGGGCGCCGATCTCGCCGATACCCCGCCGCTTCGCCCGCCGCCCGCCCGGACGCATGGCGCCACGTCGCGCCCCAGGAGGTCAGGGATGAACCGAGTGATGCTCACGGGCCGGCTCACCAGGGACCCGGAGCTGCGATCGCTCGCGAACGGCAGGACGGTCACGCAGTTCGCGATCGCGACCCACGACTACCGCGGGGGGACCGAAAAGGCCGAGTTTCACAACGTGGTGACGTGGGATCGCCTCGCCGAGATCTGCGCGCAGTATCTCGGGAAGGGCCAGTTGGTCGCGGTCGAGGGTCGCATCCAGACCCGCCAGTGGGAGGACGACAAGAAGATCCGGCACTGGAAGACCGAGATCGTCGCCGGCTCCGTCGAGATGCTCTCGGGACGGCGGAAGAAGGACTACGCGGCGGAATCCGCGGCCGAGGCCCTGGAGGCCCAGGCCGAGGCGCTGGGGACGGCCCCCGATGCCGGGTCCGACGACGAGGACGTCCCGGAGCACGAGGCCGCGGCGGTCGCCTGACGTACCCGGGATGCTGCGGCTCCGTTCCACGGAATCCCGGCCCGGTTCCACGGTTTCGCCTGGCCCTGCACGCCGGGTGACCGGACCCGCCATCTTCTGCGCATGGCCCCGGCCGGACGGGCGCGGTCCCCCTCCCGCGCCCGTCCGCCTTTCCGGCTCGCGCGTGCACGGGCTACGATGCGCGCGAGGCGCCCATGAACCGACTCGCGGGCGAGACGAGCCCCTACCTGCTGCAGCACGCACACAATCCGGTCGACTGGTACCCGTGGGGACCGGAGGCCCTCGCGCGTGCCCGTGCCGAGGACCGCCCCATCTTCCTCTCGATCGGCTATGCGGCGTGCCACTGGTGTCACGTCATGGAACGCGAGTCGTTCGAGGACGAGGCGACCGCGGCACGGATGAACGCGGGGTTCGTGTGCGTCAAGGTGGACCGCGAGGAGCGGCCCGACCTGGATGCGATCTACATGACCGCGGTCCAGGCGATGACCGGCCAGGGGGGCTGGCCGATGAGCGTCTTTCTCACCCCTGAGGGAAGGCCGTTCTACGGCGGCACGTATTTCCCGTCGTCGCGCGGTCGCGGGATGCCGGCATTCGGGGATGTACTGGAGGCGGTCGGAGGAGCCTGGCGCGACCGCCGCGACGAGATCGAGGCGATGGCTCAGCGGCTGAGCGAGGCGATCGCCCGGTCGAACCTCGCCGATCCCGGCGGACGGGAGTCGGTCGACGCGCACGATGTGGCCGAGGAGGTTGCGAGGTCACGGGAAAGCGTACGGGCGA
>JAJYEB010000237.1 GCA_021790375.1 Chloroflexota bacterium
GATTCGGTCAGCCCCGGGCCACCGTGCTGGGTGCTGTCCACCCGGCGGCCGACCAGCTCGCCATGATCGGCCGATGGCAGCGTCCCTCCTGGCCTTCATCGGTGCGAGCTTGTTGTTGGCCATGGTCCCAGGCCCGACGACCGCGGTCCTTCTGCGTCAAGTGTTGCGCGCCGGCCGGCGTACCGCCTGCCTGACCGTCGCGGGCAGCCAGCTCGGGCTCCCCGGCTGGTCGGTCGCGACAGCGGTTGGCCTGCCGACGTTGCTGGTCGCCAGGATCGGCCTCCCCGGGGTCGTGCTGCGACCGCGCCGAGATGACTCGTCGCGGTGCTGGGTCGGATAGCATGGCGCCAATGAAGCTCACCCGCCTCTGCTGGGCCGGCGCCCTCGGGGTCGTGGGCGCGTACGTGCTCTACCTGCGCAGCGACGCGCATCGCCGCGGGAACCGCCTCTTCTATCGTGACGGACGGCCGAACGTCGCCGGGCGCCTTGTCGGTCGCGGATACGCGGTCGCCCTCGGCCTCGGACTGGGCCCATCCTGGGCGGTCGCCCTCGACACGACCGGCTGTCGAACCGGCCGCGTCAGCTCGATCCCGCTCGTGATCGCGGAGTATGGCGGCCACCGCTTCCTGGTCTCGATGCTGGGCGAGCGCTCGCCGTGGGTACGCAACGTGCGCGCCGCCAATGGTCGCGCGGCCATCCGACACGGCGGGTCACGCCACGTGCGGCTCGTCGAGCTGCCGCCCGCGGAACGAGCCCCCGTGATCAAGGCGTATCTGGCCCGCGCCGTCGGCGCGCGGCCGCACATCCCGGTCGACCCTGCCGCGCCGCTCGACGCGTTCGAGGCCATCGCCGATCGGTACCCGGTCTTCCGCATCGAGGACTAGGTCCCCAGACGCGCTCGCCCGCTTCGCTTCCGTCGCAACCTTCCCCGCCGACGCGTCGGCGATCCGGCTCGCCGCCCCACGACTCGCTCTCTGCGGCGGCCGGCACGGCGCAGAGGTCGATCGTCGGCGCGCCGCCCGGCCGCGACCAGCCACAGACGAACGGCTGGCCGCGCTGGCGGTTCCGGGCATCGAAGGACGGCTCCCCTTCGCCGACGACGGTGACAGCGCTGCTTCGGCGGTTGAGGGCGGCCCCGGCACACGCGTCCCACGGTGGACTGATCGCGCCTGGGCATCGGCGGCACACACCTGTCGACGCCGTGGGTGGATACTCATGGCGTGCCCGAGCGCCGACCGATCTCCCCGCCGTCGAGCCACCCCAAGGGCGCAGCCATCACCACGGCGCTGCGATCCTCGGGCGATCTCCTCGAGCTCGCCCGCGAGGTCCTCGACGCGAACTGGACGGGGCGCTACACGCGGCCTTCGCAGGCGCTCTATCCGCACCAGTGGAGCTGGGACTCGGCCTTCAGCGCGGTGGGCCGCGCGTGGTCCGATCCCGAGCGGGCGCGCCAGGAGCTGGAGAACCTCTTCGATGCCCAGTGGAGCACCGGCATGGTTCCCTCCATCGTCTTCGACCCGAGCGCGCCCGCCAGCGCCTACTTTCCCGGACCGGATATCTGGCAGGCCAGCCGGTCGCCTGCGGCGCCCCGCGGGCGTCCCACCTCAGGCATCACTCAGCCGCCCATCCATGCCCGGGCGGCCCTGCAGATCCATCAGCAGGCGCCCCCCGCGCAGCGCGCGGCGTCGCTGGCCTGGCTGGAGCGGCTCTACCCACGCCTCGTGGCCCAGCAGCGCTACCTGGCCAGCGCCCGTGATCCGGACGGCACGGGGCTCGCGGCCATCGTGCATCCCTGGGAGTCCGGGCTCGACGACTCCCCCGCCTGGGACCGTGACTTCGACCGTATCGTCGTGCCCGCGGGGGCTCTCCCGCCTTACCGGCGCCGCGACCTCGAGCATGCTGCGGCCGCCGACCGTCCCACCGACGCCGACTACGCGCGGTTCCTGTACTTGCTGACGCTCGAGCGCGAGGTCGGCTACGACGATGCCCGGGTCCTGGCCACCTCGCCCTTCCTCATCGTCGATCCCTTGTTCAACGCGATCTGGCTCTGGTCGGAGCACGCCCTGGCCGAGATCGCCGGCCTCGTCGGCGCGGACCCGGCACCTCACCTGGCTGCCGCTCGGCGCATCCACAACGCCCTGATCGGCAAGCTGTGGGTGGCCGCGCGGCAGCGCTTCTGTGCCTGGGACGTGCGCCGGGACCAGCGGGAACCCGAGGACACCATCGTCTCGTTCGGGCCGCTCCTCGATCCCGACCTGCCGCCGCCGATCGTGGCCGCCATCTGCCGGGAGCTCGAGTCGCCCTCGTTCCATCCGCGCCAGCGGGGCATCCACTATCTCGTCCCCACCTATGACGAGCGCGCCGCCGACTTCGACCCGGAGCGCTACTGGCGCGGACCGATCTGGCTCAACACGAACTGGCTGCTCTGGCACGGCCTCCGCCAGCACGGCCGTACCCGCCTGGCCGAGGAGATCGTGGCCAGCTCGGTGGCGCTCGTTCGCCAGTCGGGCTTTCGCGAGTACTTCGACCCGCTGGACGGCTCAGGGCACGGCAGCGACCGGTTCAGCTGGAGTGCCGCGCTCTGCATCGACATGGTCCAGACCAGCCGGAGCGGCCACACTCGGGTCGCGCAAGGGGGTGGGCAAGCGGCGGATCGAACAACCCCCGAGACCGGCTTTCCGGTCGGGTAGGCCATGCACCCGGCCGCTGGCCCCGCCGCGGCGTGGTGATCGGGCGCGCGGTGACCTGCACGGGGATCCCGATCCCCGGGGCAAGCCACGTTCCGTCTGTCCAGACCGGCAGCAGCCGCTATTGACGTCCGGTCCGCTTCAGGCATAGCGTGCGTCGCATCCGGAATGACACGTCCCGAGCGGGGGGCTCGGAGGGCTGGGAGGCGCACGTTTGCCGATCCTCCGCGATCCGTGGCCGCGGAATCGCCGCGCCTGTGCCGAGATCACCCCGGCTCCGTACGAAACGGGATGGGGCTGCCTGCCGCGAGAGGCTCCCCATTCCGCTGCACGATTGCCCCACCGTCGCACCCGATCCCGTGCGGATTGACCGGCATCGAAATCGCGCTGGACGCGCTGGCCGCACTGCGTCCCGAATCCGCGACGGGATCCGTGACGGTCTGCCATCGGTCGCCCGGCCGAGCATGCAGAGGGATCGGCTGGCGCTGGTAGCCCGCCGGAGGGGAGGTGACCGCACGACCGCACACTGACGATCGTCTGTGAGGACGTCCGAGCCCGTCCTGCCGTGAACATGGGTGGGACGGGGGACGGAAGTCATGCGCGCGTTGGCGGGGGAGCATCGCAGGTTGGGAGGGAAGAGTGGAATCGACGACCGTGGCTCCTGTTGCACCCGTGACACTGGCAGCGCCGACTGCTCCGGCGACGGTGCAGAGTGCGACCCGCTTGGAAGCTGCCGTTCGTGAACGGGCGGACACGGACCGCACGTTCCTGAACTGGTGGATCTACATCTTCATCGTGAGCTGGGTCACGCTCGGCCTGGCGTCGCTCTACTACTACATCCGGCGGATCTCGCGCATCGATGCGTTCAGCCGTCGGAAGGTCGCGTACTACGAAGCACTCATCGAATACACCGAACGGCGCGCTGCGGCGCAAGGCGCCGAGACCGCCGTGCGTCCATTGACCGATCAGCTCCGAGCGGACCTTGACGTGGCCCGCCGGACCAGCTTGAAGCCGATCCGCGCCGGGCTGACCGTGCTGCTCAGCTTCATCACGCTGGGCATCTGGTACCTCGTCGCGCTCCACCAGCTGAACCGCGCCTGGGACGACCGCCAGCGCTTCGAGGCCACGTTCGATGACAAGCTGAGCCAGGCCTGGATCCAGCTCGGGCTCCTGTCCTACCCGATCACCTTCAAGGTCGACCAGGGCAAGGCGCGCAACTTCTGGATCTGGCTCGTGTTGACGGTGGTGACCCTGGGGATCTGGGCGGCCGTCTGGGACTACCGGCTGCATACGGATCCGGATCGGCTCTACCCGGAGTTCCATGCCGTCGAAGACTCCGTGCTGCAGGTCGTCCGGACGTCCTGAGC
>JAJYEB010000238.1 GCA_021790375.1 Chloroflexota bacterium
AGAGCCAGATGGCGACCCCGCTGATGCGGTGGAACGCCCAGGCGAGCATCCCCTCTCGAGCCCGGTACCGGAGCAGCATGGCGCCTCCGAGGTGTGCGGACCGTCCGGCGGTCAGGCCGGCGGGCGATGGCCCGGTCCGGACGCGGGTCGGGAACGTCGATCCGCGTCACGCCTGCCTCCGGCCGGGCCCTGGGGCACGCCGCCGGGGAGGGATCGGGCGTGAACTGCCATATCCGCGCATTCTAGCCACGCGCGGGTCCCCGCACGGCCCCACCTCGTCGCCCCGGCGCCCCGGGCGGGGAGGAGCGGCCGGCATCGTCCGCCGCTCCTCGGCGCACCGCACCCGTGCCGCCGGGGCGGGCTATGCTGCGCCGATCAGGTGTCGCCCGGTGCTCGATGGAGGCGGTGGTCGGTTGTGAAGCTCCAGGAATTCCACGCGCGCGAGCTGCTCGGCGCGGCCGGGCTGCCGGTGCCGCCGGGCCGCGTCGCCACGACGCCCGGCGAAGTCGGGGTCGCGGCGCGGGAGCTGCTCGCGGCAGGCGCGCAGGGGGTCGTGGTCAAGGCTCAGGTGCTCGTCGGAGGCCGGGGCAAGGCCGGTGGTGTCAAGCTCGCCGCCACCCCCGAGGACGCCGAGCGGGCCGCCGGCCAGATCCTGGACATGACGATCAAGGGGATCGTGGTGCGCAAGGTCCTCGTGGCGCCCGCGTCGGACATCCGCCACGAGTACTACCTGGGCGCCGTCCTCGACCGTGCGGCACAGCGGATCCTGGTGATGGGGTCCGCAGAGGGCGGCGTCGAGATCGAGCAGGTCGCCAGGGAGAAGCCCGACGCGATCGTCCGCGTGCATGCGCATCCGCACCTCGGGCTCCTGGACTTCCAGGCGCGGGAGGTCGCCCTGGCCCTCGGGCTGACGGGGCCGTACCTCGCCGATGCGGTTGCGATCGCCCAGGGACTCGTGCGGGTGATGATCGCGAACGACGCCGACCTGGTGGAGGTGAATCCGCTCGCGATCGTGCGCGAACGTGCGGCCGACGGGAGCGAGCGGGAGCGCCTGGTCTGCCTGGACGCCAAGATCACGCTCGACGACTCCGCCCTCCCCCGCCACCCCGACCTCGAGGCCCGGCGCGACCTCGACGAGGAGGACCCGGCCGACACCGAGGCGCGCGAGCAGGAGATCAACTTCATCCATCTCGACGGGTCGATCGGTTGCCTGGTGAACGGCGCCGGGCTCGCCATGACCACGATGGACCTGGTGAAGCGCGCCGGCGGCGAGCCGGCCAACTTCCTCGACATCGGCGGCGGCGCCAAGTCGGACACCGTGGCCGCCGCCATGCGCCTGATCCTGGAAGACCCCAAGGTGCAGGTGATCCTCGTCAACATCTTCGGCGGCATCACGCGCGGCGACGAGGTGGCACGCGGCCTGGTCGAGGCGCGCGCGCAGCAGTCGCGCGCGGTGCCGATGGTCGTGCGGATCGTCGGCACGAACGCCGAGGAGGCCCAGCGGATCCTGCGGGAGGCGTCGTTCCAGACCGCCGAGAGCCTGGAGGCCGCGGCCGAGCAGGCGGTGGCCGCGGGACGAGCGATCGGCGCAGCAGCGGGAGGAGCCGGGCGATGAGCATCCTGGTGGGCCGCGACACGCGGCTCGTCGTCCAGGGGATCACGGGACGCGAGGGCGAGTTCCACTCCCGGCAGATGCAGGCCTACGGCACGCAGATCGTCGGTGGCACCCGGTTCGGCAAGGGCGGCCAGCGAGCGCTCGACGGGACGGTGCCGGTCTTCGACACGGTCCGCGAGGCCGTCCGCGAGGCCGGCGCGAACACCAGCATCATCTACGTCCCGGCCCCGTCCGCCCCGGACGCGATCCTGGAAGCCGCCGACGCCGGGATCGGGCTCATCGTCTGCATCACGGAGCGCATTCCCGCGCTCGACATGCTCAAGGTCATGCCGGTGGTGCGGGAGGCGGGGGCGCGCCTGATCGGTCCGAACTGCCCCGGCGTGACGTCACCCGGCCGGGCGAAGGTCGGCATCATCCCGGGCTCCATCCACCGGGAGGGGCCGGTCGGGCTGGTCAGCCGGTCGGGCACGCTGACCTACGAGGTCGTCCAGGCGCTCACGGACGCGGGGATCGGCCAGTCGACCTGCGTGGGCATCGGTGGCGACCCGGTGATCGGCACCACTCACCTCGACGTGCTGAGGCTCTTCGCAGCGGACCCCGAGACCGAGGCGATCGTGCTGATCGGCGAGATCGGCGGCAGCGCCGAGGAGGAGGCGGCCGCCTGGGCCGCGGAGCACCTGCGGGGCGTCCCGAAGGCGGCATTCATCGCCGGCCGCACGGCCCCCGAAGGCAAGCGGATGGGGCACGCGGGCGCGATCATCAGCGGTGGGTCGGGAACCGCCGCCGCGAAGGTGGCGGCGCTGGAGGCGGCGGGGTTCCGCGTCGCCGAGACGCCGGGCCAGATCGCACGGCTGCTGATGGAGCAGGGAGTACGCGCCGAGACGTTGGCGGTGAGCTGAGCGCCCGTCGGCGCGCTTGCGGGGGCCTACGCGCCCGCGACGGGCCCCTCCCCCTCGGGGTACAGCGCGGCCCAGGCGGGCCCTCCCGGCTCCTCGATCAGCTCGACCAGCACCCCGTGACAGCTGCGGGGGTGCACGAAGGCGACCGGTCCCTCCGCGCCCCGGCGCGGCGCGTGGTCGATGAGTTCGATACCCGAACGCTCCATCTGCGCGAGCGCCCGGGCTACGTCGGGCACTTCGAAACAGACATGGTGGAAGCCCTCTCCGCGGCTCTCCAGGAAGCGCGCGACGCCCGTCGACGGGTCCACCGGCTCGACGAGCTCGATCCGGCTCGGCCCGACCGGGAGGAAGGCGATACGCACCCCATCGGACGGAATCGGCACCACCGAGTCGAGCGCCAGCCCGAGGGTGTCGTGATAGAAGCGGAGCGCATCGTCCATGTGGCGCACCACCACCGCGACGTGGTGGATGGCGCGGAGGCCGTGACGCTCGGCCAGCTCGTGCGGGATCATGCTCCCTCCCCTGGACCCGGCCCCGTCCTGCGGCACGGGCTCAGATCGTGATGGATTCCCGGTGCTCGCCCCACGCGGCGCGCAGGACATCGCTCATCTCCCCCAGCGTCGCCCGGGTGTGGACGGCCTGGATGAGCGCCGGGACGATGTTCTCGTCGGTGCGGGCGATCGCCGCCAGCCGGTCGAGCGCACGCTCCCAGGCAATGGGATCGCGCTCTGCCCGCACGCGGCGGACCCGCTCGACCTGGCGCCGTTCCTCGTCGGGATCGATCCGCTGGAGCGGTGGCGCAGGCACGGGATCGTCGACGAACCGGTTGACCCCGACCACGATCTCGTCCCCCGACTCGACGGCACGCTGCCGCCGGTAGGCCGATTCCTGGATCTGCCGCTGCTGGTAGCCGGTCTCGATCGCGGCCAGCGTCCCGCCCAGCGCATCGATCTCGTCCAGGTATGTCGTGGCCACGCGCTCCAGTTCGTCGGTGAGCGCCTCCACGTAGTAGCTGCCCGCCAGCGGGTCGGGCGTCTCGGTCACGCCGGCCTCGTGGGCCAGGATCTGCTGGGTCCGCAGCGCCAGCCGCGCCGACTCCTCGGTGGGGAGCGCCAGTGCCTCGTCTCGCGCGTTGGTGTGCAGGCTCTGCGTGCCGCCGAGCACCGCGGCAAGCGCCTGGAGCGTGGTGCGCACCACGTTGTTCTCGATCGCCTGGGCGGTGAGGCTGCTCCCGGCCGTCTGGGTGTGGAATCGACACATCATCGAGCGCTCGCTGCGTGCCCCGAAGCGATCCCGCATGATGCGCGCCCACATGCGCCGCGCCGCCCGGAACTTCGCGACCTCCTCGAAGAGCTCGCTCCATGCGGCGAAGAAGAAGCTGAGGCGGCCCGCGAACCGGTCGACGTCGAGGCGCCTGCGCCGGGCGGCCTCCACGTAGGCGATGCCGTCGGCGAGCGTGAACGCGAGCTCCTGGGCGGCCGTCGCACCGGCCTCCCGCATGTGATATCCGCTGATGGAGATGGTGTT
>JAJYEB010000002.1 GCA_021790375.1 Chloroflexota bacterium
GCGGAGGCCGTGCTGGCCGGTGCCGAGCCGGACCGGGCCATCGAGGTTGCCGCGCAGCACGTGACGGCCTGACGACCGGTGGCCGAGGGGCCGCTCGTCGCGGTGCTGGCCGACGACCTGATCTGGGCGTCCCGCCTGGATCGACTCGTACGTGACGCGGGCGGTCGGCCGCTGGCGGTCAGGACGCTCGATGCGCTCGATCGGGTGCTCGACGGTGACGGCGGGCCGGGGGATTCGCGGCTGCCGCCTGCGGGCGTGGTGGTCGACCTGACCGGCCGCGCCTACGACGGGGTCGACGCCGTGCGCCACGCGGCCGCCAGGGGAGCGGCGGTCGTGGCGATCGGCCAGCACGACGACCGGGCCGGCCGGGAAGCGGCGCGGTCTGCCGGCGCGTCCGCGGTCCACTCGTATGGTCGCCTCTCCGCCGCCGGGCCGAGGGTGCTCGGGGCGTGGATCGGCGAGCTGCCGGGGGGCCGGGAATGACCATCGCGCCGACGCGCTTCGCCACGCGGATCCAGGCGGCGCGCCAGGCCCTGCGTGCGGCCGACGACATCGCACTGCTGGTGGGCGTTGGCGCGGATCTCCGCTGGCTCACCGGCTACGACGCGATGAACCTGGAACGGCTCACGATGCTCGTGCTCGGCCGGGAGGGCGAGCCGGCACTGGTGGTGCCGCGCCTGGAAGCACCCCGGGCGTCGCTGGCTCCTGCCGTCGCGGCAGGCATGGTCCACCTGGTGACCTGGGAGGAGACGGACGATCCGGTGGCGCAGGTCCCGGAGCTCGTCCGGACAACCCCCATCACCGGTGGCGCCGAGTCCGTGCCGGCCGCGCGAGTCCCCCGGCTCCTGGTCTCGGACCGCCTCTGGGCGTCGTTCGTGCTGCGGCTCCAGGCAGCCTTTCCGCGCGTCCCCTTCGGGCTCGCGTCCGAGGTCCTGCGCGGGCTCCGGATGGTCAAGGACGCCGACGAGATCGCGCTGCTCCGGTCCGCGGCTGAGGCCGCGGACCGGGTCGTGCTGGCGATCGCGGGCGGGCGCCTGGTCGGGCGCTCGGAAGCCGACGTGGCCCGCGAGGTCCGCGAGCGGCTCCTCGACGAGGGGCACGAGACGGCCGAGTTCGCCATCGTGGGCAGCGGCCCCAACTCGGCCTCGCCTCACCACGAGGCGTCGGACCGCCGGATCTCGGCCGGCGAGCCGATCGTCCTCGACATCGGCGGCGCGTTCTCCGGGTACGGCTCCGACATCACGCGCACGCTGTGGGCGACCGGCGCGGCCGACGCCCGGCCCGACCCCGGGTTCGTGGGCCTGTACGAGGTGCTGCGCGAGGCGCAGGCCGCTGCGACGGCGGCGGTCCGGCCCGGCGTGCCGGCGGAGGAGATCGATGCGACCGGGCGGTCGGTGATCGATGCGGCGGGGTTCGGGCCCAACTTCATCCACCGCATCGGGCACGGGATCGGGCTCGAGGGTCACGAGGACCCGTACCTGGTGGCGGGGAACCGGGAACCGCTGCAGCCGGGGAACGCGTTCAGCGTGGAACCCGGGATCTACCTGGAGGGACGCCACGGCGCACGGATCGAGGACATCGTGGTGTGCGGCGCCGCCGGCCCCGACGTGCTCAACCGCGTGACCCGCGACCTGCTGGTGGTGCACGGGACGTGATGGAGCAGCCGGTGACCGACATCCACGCGGAGGCCCCGCTGCCCGATCGACAGGCGTCGAACGGCCTGCCCGACGCCCCGGTCTCGCCGCTGCCCGGCGCGCCGGCGGAGTCCGAGCAGACTGCCCGCGGTTGCACCGTGGCGCAGCTGCGGCGGTTCATCAAGTCGCGGCCGTACGTGCCGCTCCACGAGTTGCGCCGCCGGTTCGAGCTGAGCGGCGAGGCGGACGACGTGTCGCTCCTGGAGACGCCCGACGGTCCCGTCTACCTGGGACTGCCGGCCCGCGAGTGCCGGCTCATGCAGGAGCTGCTGCGGCAGGGCGAGATCGGGCTCGAACTGTCCCGTGACCCGGACGCCCCGGTCGTCATGGGCGTGTACCCGATGCGACCGGTGCCCCGTCCCTGACCCGGGCCGACAAGCCCTGTCCACCCGTCCGCCCCCGGGGTACGCTGTAGCGCGCGGAAACCCCCGCTCCCACGGAGGTGCAGCATGCCGGCAACCGACGAGCCCCGCGTGACCCACATCGTGCGAGAGGCGATCGATGAAGAGCCCGACGTGGCGGCGGCGGCGGTCCGCCAGGTCGACCCGGACGCTGCCCTCGCCGACTACACCGAGCTTGCCCGGCTGCTGCGGGCGGCCGACCAGGCCGGTGATCGCGAGGCGGCCGTCCAGATCCGCGAGCTGATGGACGGGATCTGGCCCGCGCTCACCGAGGAGCAGAAGGTCCGGATCGAGGACGGCGAGTTCGACTGGTAGGGCTCACCGAGGTCACCCGGCCACGCGCGCGCCTTCGAGCGCGAGCAGCGACCGCTTCACGGCGAGCAGCCGCTCGCGCGCTCCGCGTCCGCCCCCGCCGTAGCCGCCGAGCGTCCCGTCGCCGGCCACGACCCGGTGGCACGGGATCATCAGCGGCACCGGGTTGCGGCCGAGCGCCCCACCCACCGCACGCGCCGACCGGGGACGGCCGATCGCCCGCGCCAGCCCACCGTAGCTGGTCACTTCGCCATAGGAGAGCCGCCGCGCTCCGTCCAGCACCAGCCGGTCCCATGCCGAGACGCCGGTCAGGTCCACGGGCACGTCGAACGCCGTGCGCCGGCCCGCGAAATACTCGTCGAGCTCACGTGACGCCGTCGCGAGCGCGTCGCGCCAGGGGCCCGGCAGCCCTGGCCCATCGGGCACCACCGTTCCGCCCAGCCTGCGCGCCAGGTCGTCGACGAAGTCGCCGGTCTCGGCCGCCAGCTCGATCGCCAGGATCCCGCGCTCCCCGGCCGCAACGTGCAGGATCCCCCACGGCGCGGGGTGCCGGATGAAGGCGGCCACCGGCGTGAACGCCGCCCGCGTCCGCGGGATCGCGATCGCCAGCTCCGCCTCGAGCACCTGCGCCCCGGGCAGCGGATCGCCCGCCCGCAGCACGCGCTCGACGGCCGCGTCGTCTGTTCGCGGGGCGGTTCGTGCCTTCATTGCTCCACCTCCACCCAGGTCGCCAGCAGGGTACGCAGCTTTCGCAGTCCCTGGCTGACGTGCTGGCGTGCCGTGGCGTCGTTGCAGGCCAGTGCCCCGGCGACGTCCGGGTACGCACGGTCCTCGAGCACGCGGCCGACCACGGCAACACGCTGGCGCTCGGTCAGCTGGAGCAGCGCCGCCCGGACCGCCTCCCGCAGCTCGGCGGCTGCCAGGCGCTCGGCCGGGTCTCCGTCCGCGGCGTGCACGGCCCCTCCCACGAGCGATGCACGGGCGCGGACGACCGGCGCGTCCGCCCCGGCGACCGGCGTGTCGCCGTCCAGCGACCCCGCCGACAGCGCGGCCCGCACCACGCGCCGCCGATGCGCGTCGCGGGCCAGGTTGCCGGCAATGCGATAGAGCCACGCGCGGACGTTCGCGTCGTCGGCCAGCCGCGCGTACGCCCGGAACGCGCGCAGGAACGTCTCCTGGTGCAGGTCCGCGGCGTCCTCTGCGCTCGGCGCCAGCCGGCGCAGGTAGCGGTAGATCTCGACCTCGTGGGCCGACACGATCTCCTCGAACGGGGGTCTACCGGGCGTGGACGGCTCTGCGACGGGCATCACGGTCATCACCTGCAGTGTGACGCGCGAGCCGCCCGATCGTGAACGACCGGCGATCCGGAGTGAAGGTTCGTTCACCTCGCCTTACCCGCCGCGCCCGCCTGGCTTTCAGACGGTCTTAAGACTGTCTGCCCAGCATGGAGATGTCGGGAGCGCGGATCCGGCCCGCGGGCCACGCACCGGGCCCGGTCTCGGGACGGTCCGCAGCCCGACTGCGTCGAGAGTCAAACCGCTGCCGTCCGTCCGGGCGGAGCATCACCTGGATGACAGCATGACCGCAACCGCCCGCACGCTCCGCCGCGTTCCGCGCCCCCGGACGTGGTCCGTGCGCGCCTCCGACGTGGTCGCGCTCGTGCTCGGGAACGGCCTGCTGATCGGCGCCATGTGGCTCCGGCACGGCCAGGCGGTGGAGCTCCACTCGGTCTCCGGCATCCTCATTGCCGCAGGTCAGCTCACCGCGCTGTACGGCACGTACCTGGTGCTGCTGCAGCTCGTCCTCATGTCGCGCAGCCCGTGGCTCGACCAGGTCTTCGGGACCGATCGGGTCGCCGACCTGCATCGCTGGGTCGGCTTCACCGGCATCATGCTGCTCGTGGCGCACGGCACCTTCACCACCGTGGGGTACGGGCTGGCCTACGGGAACGGCGTAACTGGCGAACTGGTCACCGCCCTCGCCACCTACCCCTACGTCCTGATGGCGACGGCGGGCATGGCCCTGTTCATCGCCGTCGGGATCAGCTCGGTCCGTTTGGCGCGCCGCCGGCTGTCGTACGAGACCTGGTACGGGATCCACCTCTACGCGTACCTGGCGATCGCCCTCGCGTTCATGCACCAGCTCGCCGTCGGCACCGACTTCATCAGCGATCCGGTCGCACGCCTGTACTGGATCGCGCTGTACGTGATCGCCGGCACGCTCATGCTGGTGTTCCGGTTCGGGCAGCCGGTCCGGCTGTCGCTCCGCCACCGGTTGCGGGTCGCCAACGTCGTCGAGGAGGCGCCGGGCGTCGTCTCGATCTACGTCACCGGGCGCGACCTCGACCAGCTCGCCACGCGCGCCGGACAGTGGTTCCGGTGGCGCTTCCTCACCGCCGACGACTGGTGGCGGAGCCATCCGTTCTCGCTCTCCGCCGCTCCGAACGGCCGGTTCCTCCGGCTGACCGTCAAGGACATCGGCGACCACACCCGGACGTTGCAGCGCCTGCGGATCGGGACCCGGGTGTTCGCCGAGGGGCCCTACGGCAACCTGACCGGGGCCCGCCGCACGCGACCGCGCGTGCTGATGATCGCCGGCGGCATCGGCATCACCCCGCTGCGCGCGCTGCTCGAGGAGCTGCCGGCCGCGCGCGGCGACCTGACGCTGCTGTATCGGGCGCACCGCGAAGAGGATCTCGTCTTCCGCAACGAGCTCGAGCAGCTCTCGACGCTGCGGGGCGCGACGGTGCACTACCTGGTCGGGGGCCGGGGAACACCCACCCTGCCGGGCGACCCGCTCGCCCCGGGGACGCTGCGCCGGCTCGTCCCCGACGTGGCGCAGCGCGACGTCTACATCTGCGGGCCGCTGTCCATGATGGAGTCGGTCCGCCGGAACCTGCGGGCGCTTCGCGTCCCCGCCTCCCAGATCCACTTCGAACGCTTCGCGTTCTGACGCCGGAGTACCTGACGATGCTTCCACGCCGCGCAGTCGTCGCCATCGCCACCACGGCCGTGGCGATGGCGCTGCTCCTGAACTTCAAGACACCGTCGGGCCAGTCCGGTGGCGCGACGTCCGTGGTGGTGGGACAGCCCGCCACGCCTGCCGTGGTCGCCCCGGGTACCGCCGCCGGCTCCGGCGGCGGTCAGACCGCGACCACGGCAGGGTCGTCGTCCGCCTCGACCGCGCCGATCGCCAGCCAATCGGCACCCCAGTCCCAGTCGGCAGCCCAGGCCCCGTCGAGCACCCAGGCGCCGTCGACGCCCCAGGCGCAGGGGACCGCGCTGAAGAGCGGCCGGTACAGCGGGCCCGTCGTCCAGATCCCGTTCGGCAACGTCCAGGTGCAGATCACCGTCCAGGGGGGAAAGCTCGTCGACGTGCAGCCGATCCAGCTGCCGACGGCGCACATGATGTCGCAGCAGATCGGCCAGTACGCCGCGCCGATCCTGCGCCAGGAGGCGCTGCAGGCCCAGAGCGCGCAGATCAACCTCGTGTCGGGCGCGACCTACACGAGCGAGGCCTACGCGCAGTCACTGCAGGGTGCCCTGGACCAGGCGGTCGCTTGACGGTGGCCGTGCCCCACGTCCCACCGGCTGCCGGCGCACGCGCGGCGGCACGTGCCCCGGCCGGTACCACGGCCCCCGCTCGGACGCCGCGGGCGTTTCGGCGGGTCGAGCACATCATGGGCACGGCGATCACCGTGGACGTGCGGGAGGGGGACCTCGAGCCGGGCGACCTGGATGCTGCGTTTGCCCGCCTGCGCGAAGTCGACGCGCGGTTCAGCACGTACCGGCCGGAAAGCGAGATCAGCCGGCTTCTCCGCGGCGACATGCGCGAACACGAATGCAGCGCGGACGTCCGTCACGTGCTCGCGCTCTGCGACGACCTGCACCGCACCAGCGGCGGGTACTTCGACGCCCGTGGGCACCGGACGGATGGAGGTCCCGACCCGACCGGCGTGGTCAAGGGGTGGGCCGTCGAGGAGGCGGCTTGGCTGATCGCCGAGGCCGGGGCACACCGGTTCGCGATCAACGCCGGCGGGGATATCGTGGTCCGCGGCGGGGTCGGTCCGGACGAACCGTGGCGCGTGGGCATCCGGCACCCCCGCATCGCAGACCGCGTCGCGGCAGTGGTGCGGCTCCGCGATGCGGCGATCGCGACCTCCGGTGCGTACGAGCGGGGCGAGCACATCGTGGATCCGCACACCGGCCGGGCGCCACGCGAGTTGCTGGCCGTGTCGGTGATCGGGCCGAGCCTCACGTACGCGGACGCCTATGCCACGGCCGCGTTCGCCATGGGCATGGACGGACCGGCGTGGGTGGCCTCGCATCCCGGGTACGGTGCCTTCGCCGTCACGGTCGACGAGCGAGTGCTCCGGACCCCGGAAGTCGACCCGCTGCTCGATCGCTGAGCGCGTCGTCGGGTGTCCGCCGGCCCGTCGGGGCCCCGAGCGTGTTTTCAGGATCAGTTCAGAGTGCGGAGGTACACCATGCGACAAGGGATGAGGAGCTTCGATTGATCGCCCATCAGTGGGAGCAACGAACATGACAGACGAGGAGACGGGTTTCCCGTTCGAGCCGTCCACCGCGATCCCGGCTGAGCCGTCGGGTGCAGCCGGTTCCGTATCTTCCGACGGCGGCATGATGGCCGCCGAGACCGCCTCGACCTCCACCGGCGACGCCGCCGCACCTTCCTGGCAGCCGACCGATCCTGTCGGCCCCGCCGCACCTTCCTGGCCGCCGACCGATCCTGTCGGCCCCGCCGCGCCCGCCTGGCAGGCCGCCGACTCGGCCACTCCTGCATGGCAGGCGCCACCTCCCGTGCCCGCGGCGCAGCCGAGGCGGCGACGGCAGGTGCCGGCGCGCGCCATCCTCGCCGCCGCCGTGCTGTCGGCGCTGCTCTCATCCGGCGGCACCTACGCCGTCGTGGCGCTGACGGCCCAATCACCGTCCGCGAGCGCCCCGGTGGCACGGCTGGCGTCCACGAGCGCCGCGGCCACAGCGCCGGTCACCATCAGTGCCACCGACGCGATCGTCAAGGTGGCCGCTGAGGCCTACAAGTCCGTGGTCACCATCACGACCACCGGCGCCACGGGGTTCTCTCCCTTCTCGGTTCCCGAGACAGGGGTGGGCTCCGGATTCGTGGTGTCCTCCAACGGGCTCATCCTGACCGCCAACCACGTGGTCACGGGCAGCAATTCCCTCACGGTCACGCTGCCGGACGGCCGCCAGGTGTCCGCGACCGTCGTCTCCACCGACCCGACGCACGATGTCGCCCTGATCAAGGCGAACGCGACAGGGCTGGTGCCGCTCCCGCTGGGTGACTCGAGCAACCTGACCGTCGGGGAGCTTGCGATCGCCGTCGGCAGCCCGCTCGGCACGTTCAACGACACCGTCACCAACGGCATCGTCTCGGCGCTGGACCGGACCATCCAGGTCTCGGAGCCGGGCGCACAGCAGCAGACCAGGCTCTCCGGGCTGATCCAGACAGACGCGGCCATCAACCCGGGCAACAGCGGCGGCCCGTTGCTGGACGCCTCGGGGAACGTGATCGGCCTGATCACGGCCCAGGCGAGCGGCGCGCAGGGCGTCGGGTTCGCGGTGCCGATCAACCAGGCGAAGAGCCTGCTGGCGGGCACGCCCGCGGCATGACGCAGCGGCGGACGGAATCGTCCCATCCGCGACCCCGCGGTTCCGTCCGCCACTCCACCCACGTTCGAGCGCCGGGCGAGGAAGCCGGCGCTCACGGCCAGCACTCCAGACGAAGGGATGCTCGATGAGACTCAAAGTCATTGCTGCGGTTGCGATGATCGTGATCGGGGTGGGCGCGATCGGGTTCGCCGTCTTCGGGCCGTCGCTCGGCTCGTCGGCGGCGCCGCAGTACCTGACCGCCACGGCAGCGCGGGGCACGGTGGCGGTGCAGGCGGTGGCCACTGGCACGGTCGCATCGACGGCGTCCTACGGCCTGAGCTTCGGGGCCGATCCGGAGGTCATCTCCAGCGCCTCCACCACCAGCACCTCCTCGGCGACCACCGCCACGACATGGGTGGTTCAGAAGGTGCCCGTGACGATCGGCCAGGCCGTCAAGAAGGGTGAGGTGCTCGCGACGGCGGACCCCACCGACGCCAGGGTCGCAGTGGCCATCGCGAAAGCGAACCTCGCCGCGGCACAGGCTCGGCTCACGATCGATGAGGGCCACCCCGCCGCCACCGTCATCGCGTCCGCCCAGAACGCGATCAACTCGGCGAACCTCTCGATGGCCGCCGCGCAGCACAACGCGCAGATCACCGTCCAGCAGGACGAGCTCGCCGTCGCCCAGGCTCAGACGGCGCTCGCGAACGCGCAGACCGCCCTCCAGCAGGCGCAGGCCGGGCCTAGTGCCGACACGATCGCCGCTCAGCAGGCGTCCCTCAGCAACGCGCAGCTGTCCCTCCAGCAGGCCCAGCAGAACCAGACCGCACAGCAGGCGAAGGATCAACTGTCCATTCAGGCCGCCCAGCAGGCGGTGACCAACGCGCAGGTCGCCCTCGCGGATGCGCAGGCGCAGCTCAACAAGGACATGAATCCGCCCCAGCCTGCCCCGACAACCCCGCCGGCCCCGGCGGTGACCCCTGACCCGAGCACGATCTCGAAGGATCAGGCCGCCGTCACGCAGGCGCAGCAGGCGCTCACCACTGCCCAGGACAACCTGTCGTCGGCGCAGCTGAATGCCCAGACCGCGGAGCAGCAGGCTGCCAACGCGGTCACGGTGGCACAGAACAGCCTCAGCAGCGCGCAGGCCAACTTCAATGCCAGCACCACCCCCTCGAGCACGGCCATCCAGAACGCCCAGCAGGCAGTCGTGTCCGCACAGCAGAACCTCACCTCGGCCCAGGACCGGCTCGCCGCGGCAAAGACCCAGCAGAACGACAGCCTCGCGCAGGCGCGGCAGTCGCTGGCGAGCGCGGAGACCAACGCCGCATCGCAGACCGGGCCGCAGTCGGCGGCGACGATCGCCAGTGACAAGGCCGCGGTTGCGTCGGCCCAGTCGAACCTGACGAACGCGGAGAGCACCGCGGCGCACACCACGCTGACCGCCCCCGCCGACGGCCAGATCGTGGCCGTGAACGTGGAGCCCAACACGATCGCGCCGGTTGGATGGGCGATCACGATGCAGACCACGACGCTCCAGGCGACCGCGAGCTTCGCCGAGACGGCGGTGGTAGGGCTCAAGGTGGGCCAGCCGGCCACGGTCACCGTCACCGCCCCGAACGTGGCGGTCCCGGGCACCGTGAGCGCCATCACCCCGGTCGGGTCCAGCTCCGGCTCGAACAGCGTGGTGACCTTCAACGTCACGGTCACCATGGGCGATCCGCCCGCCACGGTCCTCTCCGGCATGTCGGCCAGCGTCGCCGTGACCACCGCGCAGGCGCAGAACGTGATCACCGTGCCCGCGATCGCGGTTGTCGGTTCGTCCGGCAACTACGAGGTCCGCGTGCTCGACAGCGCCGGCCAGGAGCAGGCGGTGCCGGTGCAGGTCGGCCTGATGAGCAGTTCGCTGGCCGAGATCCAGAGCGGCATCAACGCGGGCGAGACCGTCGTGATCGGGTCGGTCAGCGCGCTCAACTCCACCACCACGAGTGGCGGGTTCGGCGGCATCGGCGGCGGCGTCGGTGTCGGCGGCGCGTTCCGTCCCGCGGACCGGGGCACCACCACCGGCGGCGGCACCCGGACCACGACGGGTGGCGGGGCGGCCCAGCCGTGAGCGACCCCATCATCCACCTGGAGAACGTCTCCCGGGTCTACGACACGGGCAAGGTCCTCGTTCCCGCCCTGGTCGATGTCGACCTCAGCATCGGACCGGGTGAGTTCGTCGCAATCATCGGGCCGTCCGGTTCGGGCAAGTCCACGATGATGAACATCCTGGGCTGTCTCGACCGGCCCACCGCCGGGCGCTACGTCCTGGATGGCACGCCGGTCTCGGAACTCGACGACAACGGGCTGGCGGCGCTGCGGAGCCGCTCGATCGGCTTCGTGTTCCAGTCCTACAACCTGCTGCCACGCACCAGCGCGCTCGAGAACGTGGCGACCCCACTCGCGTACCAGGGCGTCGGCCGGCGCGAGCGCATGGAGCGTGCCCGGGCGGCGCTCGAACGGCTGGGGCTCGGCGACCGGCTGCATCACCAGCCGACGGAACTGTCGGGCGGCCAGCAGCAGCGCGTGGGCATCGCCCGGGCCCTCGTCACCGAGCCCGCGCTCCTCCTGGCGGACGAGCCCACCGGCAACCTCGACAGCCACGCCGGCGCCGAGGTCATCGAGCTCTTCCACGAGCTCCACGCGTCCGGCCGCACGATCGTGCTGATCACCCACGACCCGGACGTGGCCGCCGCGGCGGACCGCCAGATCCATATCCGGGACGGGAGGATCGCGGCATGAAGCTCGGCGATCTCTTTCGCCTGGCGATCTCCCGCCTCGGGACCGGCAAGCTGCGCACCGCCCTGACCATGCTCGGCGTGATCATCGGCGTCGCCTCGGTGGTGGCGCTCGTCTCGGTCGGTCAGGGCGCCACATCGGGCATCAACAGCCGGCTCGAGGGCCTCGGGACGAACCTGTTGTCGGTTACCCCCGGCAGCACCACCACCGGCGCCACCCGGGGCGCCTTCGGCTCCGCCACGACCCTCACCATCGAGGACGCCACCGCGATGTCCACCCTGCCGGACGTCGCCGGCGTGGCCCCCGAGCTGGCGAGCCAGCGGCTCGTGGTGGCCGGCACGCTGAACGAGACCACCAACGTCATCGGCACGACGCCCGCCTACCCGCTCGTCTTCGCCTACAGCATGTGGCAGGGCTCCTTCCTGACGCAGGCCAGCGTGGACCACTCCCTGCGCGTCGCCGTCCTCGGCAACACCACCGCCACGACCCTCGGGCTCGGGCCATCCGCCATCGGGAGCACCGTGTACATCAGCGGGCTGCCCTTCGAGGTGGTCGGCATCATGCAGCCGAAGGGCGGCGTGGGGTTCCAGAACCCGGACGACGAGGTGCTGATCCCGGTCACCACCGCGCGTGACCTCTTCGTGGGCACCGACAGCGTGCGGACCATCGGCGTCAGCGTCGCATCGGCCAAACAGATGGACACGGCCACGGCCGAGATCACGACGCTGCTCGACCAGCGGCACGGGATCGGCGCCGGCGGCACGCCGGACTTCACCATCACCAGCCAGACCCAGCTGCTGTCGACGGTCGGATCCATCAGCACGCTGCTGACGGTGCTGCTGGCCGGGATCGCCTCGATCTCGCTGATCGTGGGCGGGATCGGGATCATGAACATCATGCTGGTCTCGGTCCGCGAGCGGACGCGCGAGATCGGCATCCGCAAGGCGATCGGCGCGCGCGGCCGCGACGTGATGCTCCAGTTCCTCTTCGAGGCCCTGATGCTCTCGGTCTCCGGGGGGCTGATCGGCATCGTGATCGGGGTGGCCGCCTCGGCGGTGATCGCCGTGCTCGCCGGGTGGGCCTTCACCTTCAACCCGGTCACGGTCGTGGTGTCCGTGGTCTTCAGCCTCATCGTGGGGGTCATCTTCGGGGTCTGGCCGGCCAGCCAGGCCGCGCGTCTTGACCCCGTCGTCGCCCTGCGCTACGAGTGAAAGGGAACTCCCAGATGGTCGACTATCCCGACGCGCCCACCCCCGGACCCGCCCAGGCACCGGGTCCCGGCCCGGCACCCTCCCAGGCGCCTGCCCCCGCCCCCACCCCCGCGCCCGTCAGGTCGCAGGCCTCCGGCGGCTCGTCACGCGGGACCACGCTCCTGTTCGCGCTGGCCGGGCTCATCGCCGTTGGGGGGGTCGCGTTCGCAGTCGGCCGGCTCACGGCCCCGACGGCGACAGCCGCGACCGGACGGTTCGGAACCGGCGCCGCCGGGTTCCGCAGCCAGTTCGGGGCAAACGCGAGCTTCGCGCCGGGTGAGGCGCGTGGCTTCTTCGGTGGTGGGCTCGCGGGCGCCGGAGGCGCCGCCGACGTGTCGCTGCGCGGCACGGTGCAGTCGATCAACGGGAACACGCTGACCCTCAGGACCGCGAGCGGGAGCACCGTCACGGTCGACCTCAGCGGCTCGACGACCTACCACAAGCAGGCCGCCGCCAGCTCCACCGACGTCACCACGGGCAGCCAGGTGCTGGTGCAGGTACAGTTCGATCGGACCGGGGCCGGAGCCGCCCCGCTCGCCAGCGGCGCACCGGCCGGCGGAGCAGCCCCGCTCGCCAGCGGCGCGCCCCGCACGTTCACGGCCAGCGACGTGACCGTGGTGACCCCGTAGGAGGCGCCTCGTGCACCTGCTCGTCGTCGAGGATGACGCCCGGCTCGTCCGGCTGCTGAAGCGGCTTCTCACGCAGGACCGCCACGTCGTCGAGACGGCCTCGACCGCCGCCGAGGCGCTCGAGATCGCGACATCCTCCATCGAGCTCGACGCCATCGTGCTCGACATCGGCCTGCCGGACCGGTCCGGCTTCGAGGTGGCCCGGCGGCTGCGCAAGGAGGGGTGCCAGGTACCGATCCTGATGCTGACCGCCCGCGACGCGGTCAGCGATCGGGTGGAGGGGCTCGACGCCGGCGCCGACGACTACCTGGTCAAGCCGTTCGCGTACGAAGAGCTGCTGGCGCGGCTGCGCGCCCTCGGCCGGCGGCCCCCGGCACGCAAGTACGTCCGGCTCGCCGCTGGCCCGATCGCCCTCGACGAGGCGAAACGGCGCGTGACCGTCGACGGCCACTCGGTGGACCTCAGCCAGCGCGAGTTCTCGATCCTCGAGTGCCTGCTGCGCCGGCCTGGCCAGGTGCTCACCCGCGATCAGCTGCTGGACTACGCGTGGCCGTATGGGGTCGCCTTGACGCCCAACACGGTGGAGGCGTACATCCACCTCCTGCGGGACAAGCTCGGTCCGGCCGCGGACCGCGTCGAGACGGTGCGCGGCGTGGGGTATCGACTACGTGAAGACTGACCCCTCGACGCACCCGGCGATGCGCGGCCCCGCGGCCACCTCCGCGGCCGAGGCCGAGGACGCGCCGCTGCTCCGCCGCACACGCTGGCGGCTGATCGCCTGGAGCGGCGGACTCACCCTCCTGATCCTGGCGCTCCTGGGGATCGCGCTGTACGCGGCGGTGGCCAACTCGCTGGATTCGAGCGCCACGGCCCAGCTCCGGCACCGGGCCGAGGACATTGCCGGGTTCATCGCCCGCAGCGGTGCGTTCCCGCAGCGACCCCAGGTGGGCATCGCGTTCGGCGGCGAGGCGGGCGGGACCATCGCCTTCATCGTGGCACCCGGTGGTGCGGTGCAGGCCGGGTTGAGCTCCGGCCTGCCGGCCGGCCTCCCGGACGCCGGGGGAGTGGCCGCCTCGCAGCAGTCGGGCAGCGACGTCCGCGACGCGACCGTCTCCGGGATCCCCGTCCGCATCTACTCACTGGCGGTGAAGGGCCCCGACGGCACCTACGTGGTCCAGGTGGTGGGCGACCAGACGTCGCAGGATCGACTGCTGGGCACGCTCGTGTCCGTGCTGGTCATCGGCGGCCTGGGGGCCGTGCTGCTGGCCATCGCGGCCGGCTACGTCTATTCCGGGCGCGCCCTGGTCCCCATCCGGGAATCGATCCGGCGCCGCCAGGATGCGCTGCGCCGCCAGCGGGAGTTCACCGCCAACGCGAGCCACGAGCTCCGCACGCCGCTCACGGTCATACGGGCCAGTGCCGCGGACCTGCGGCGCAACCGCTCGCGGCGGGTGGAGGAGGTGGGCGAAGCCCTGGACGACATCGAGAGCGAGGTCGGGCACCTGACGGCACTGGTCGACGACCTGCTGATGCTTGCCCGGACCGACTCGGGTGTCGTCGACATGGAGCATGTGCCGCTGGATCTCGCCGACGTCGCGGCCGAGGCGGCCGGAGCGCTCACGCCCGTGGCCGGCCAGCGTGGCGTGACGGTGGTGGTCGACCCGCTCCCGGCCCCGGTCGAGGGCGACCCGCTCCGGCTGCGTCAGCTCGTGACGATCCTGGTCGACAACGCGGTCGCCCATACGCCGACGGGCGGCACCGTGCTCGTCCGTGTCCGGCCCGGCGAACGTGAGGTGACCCTCGACGTGCTCGACGATGGGCCGGGAATCCGCGAGGAGGATCTCGACAAGGTCTTCGAGCGGTTCTGGCGGGCGGACGACGCGCCGGCCGGCGGAACGGGCCTCGGGTTGTCGATCGCCCGCTGGATCGTGGAGCACCACGGCGGCTCGATCTCCGCCGGCAACCGGCCCGAGGGCGGCGCGCGGTTCGAGGCGCGACTGCCGGTCCCGGCCCCGACCGCTGCGGGGCACGACTGGAGAGCCGGCGAGCTGCCGCCCGATCCGGCGGCCCAGGGGTAGAGTCCGGAGATGCAGGAACCGACGCGACTGACCGTCAACGGCCACGACCATCTGCTCCAGCTGGCGCCCGATCGAAGCCTCCTCTCGGTGCTTCGCGACGTCCTCGGACTGACCGGCGCGAAACCCGGCTGTGGCGAGGGCGAATGCGGCGCGTGCACCGTGCTGGTGGACGGCGAGCCGGTGCGTTCGTGCACCACCGCCGTCCACGACGTGGCCGGCCGCTCCGTCACCACGGTCGAGGGGCTTTCGCCGGACGGCCGCCTGCATCCCGTGGCGGCCGCCTTCCTCGAGACGGATGCGCTGCAATGCGGGTTCTGCACGTCGGGCATGGTGGTGAGCGCCGCGGCCCTCCTGGCCTCGAACCCCGACCCGAACGAGCCGGCGATCCGGGCGGCGATGAACGGGAACCTCTGCCGGTGCGGTGGCTATCCCGGCATCCTGCGCGCCGTGTCGCGGGCGGCCGAGCTGGCGCGCGGCGCGGGCGAGCTGGCCACGGCGGGCGAGACGGGCCGCTCCGCCCCGTCGGAGGCGGGATGGATGCCCCGGCCGCCGGTTCCGTGGGACCTGCAGGACCCGGAGGCGCGCGACTACTTCGGAGCGCTGGGCGACGGGCTCGTGGTGGTGCTGCCGCCCGCTGAGGTGGCGCGCAACCGACCCGGGGAACCGGGCCCCTGGCGCGCCAACGGCGGCGCCTGGATCCACGTTGGCGCCAACGAGGTCGCGACGGCATTCACCGGCAAGGTGGACGTCGGCCAGGACAACCGGACCGCGCTGGCGAGCATCGTCGCCGCGGAACTGGCGATGCCTCCCGACGCCGTCCGGCTCGTCATGGGCGACACCGACGTCTGCCCGTACGACGTGGGCACCTTCGGCAGCCGGTCGATGCCGGACGCCGGCGACTACCTGCGGGCGGCTGCGGCGCGTGCCCGCGAGGTGCTGATCGGGATGGCGTCCGGCGAGCTGCGCATCGACGCCGCCGAGCTCGTCGTGTCGAACTGCAGCGTGCGGGCCGGCTCCGGGGAGACGGTCATCGGCTTCGCCGAACTGCTGCACGGCGTCCGGCGGGTGGCGACGGCGACGATCGACGCGGCCACAGTCCAGACGACTGGCCCGGCGACTGGCCCGGCGACCGGCCCGACTGGCCCAGCGACCGGGGCGGCCGCGGCCACCCCGGAGGTAGCGCCGAGCAGGCCGGCCCTGCCGGTGGCGCCGCAGCGCGCGCCGCGCGAGGCGGTGACCGGTGAACGCCGCTACCTGGCCGACATGGACCGGCCGAACATGCTCCACGGGAAGGTGCTCCGCTCGCCGGCCTTCGGCTCGACCCTGCGGTCGGTCGACCTGGCGGCGGCACAGGCGATGCCCGGCGTCACCGTCGTGCACGAGGGGTCGTTCGTGGGCGCGGTCGCGCCCTCGCTCCCTGCCGCCGCGCGCGCCGTGCGGGCGATCCGCGCCGAGTGGGCCCGCGCGCCACAGCCGTCGGAGCCGGAGATCGTCGAATACCTGCGGACGCATCCGGTGCCGGGCCAGGGCTGGGAGGGGCCGGTGCTCGAGGAGTCCGGCGACGTGGAATCGGGGCTGGCCACGGCCGCCGTCCGCCTCGACGCCACCTACACGGCCGCCTACATCGCGCACGTGCCGCTGGAGACGCGGGGGGCGATCGCGGAGTGGGACGGCGATCGGCTGACCGTCTGGACGGGAACGCAGCGGCCCTTCGGCGTGCGCGCGCAGCTGGCCGGGGAACTCGGGATCCCCCAGGAGCGGGTCCGCGTGATCGTTCCTCACACTGGCGGGGGATGGGGAGGCAAGCACAGCGGCGAGGCCGCGGTCGAGGCCGCCCGGCTCACGCGGGCCGTCGGGCGGCCGGTCAAGGTGCGGTGGAGCCGCGAGGAAGAGACGACCTGGGCGTACTTCCGGCCGTTCGCGGTCATCGACGTGCGCAGCGGGACCACCGCCGCCGGGAGGCTGGCGGCCTGGGATTTCACGAACATCGACTCCGGGCCGAACGCGCTCGAGACGCCCTACGAGATTGCCAACCGGAGGGTCGCGTATCAGCCCGCGGCCTCGCCGCTGCGTGTCGGCTCGTACCGGGCGCTCGCGGCCACCGCCAACAACTTCGCCCGTGAATCGCACATGGACGAGCTCGCGCACCTGGTGCGTGCCGATCCGCTCGAGTTCCGTCTCCGGCACCTCCGCGACGACCGGCTGGCGGCCGTGCTGCGCGCGGCCTGCGAGCGCGCGGGCTGGGGCCGGCCCGCGGAGGGCGGCCGTGGGCTCGGCCTCGCGTGCGGACGCGAGAAGTGGGCCCGCATCGCGACGGTGGCGGACGTCCGCGTGGACGCCGACGGCGGGTTCAGGCTGCTCCGCATCGTCACCGCGTACGAGTGCGGCCGTGTCGTGGACCCGCAGGGACTGCTGAAGCAGGTCGAGGGTGCGACGGTGATGGGCCTGGGCGCTGCGCTGTTCGAGGCGGTCCACTTCGAGGATGGGCGCATGCTCAACGCGAAGCTTTCGCAGTACCGGGTTCCCCGTTTCGCCGACGTGCCTCCGATCGACGTGGTGCTGGTCGACCGCCCCGACATCCCCTCTGCGGGTGGCGGCGAGGTGCCCATCATCGCCATCGCGCCCGCCATCGCGAACGCGATCTTCGCGGCCACCGGCCGGCGCATCCGGGGCATGCCGCTCGTGCCGGACGGCACCGTGCGCTGAGGGACGCGGCCTGCTCGATCCGGCAGGGCCACCCGGCCCGCGCTGGCGGGACGACGGACTCTTCGGACGCCTCCCGCGGGTCTATACTCTGGGGGAGTATCAAACCGGTGCCGTGTCGTCGGCCTGCCCGACCCCGCGCGCCGGCAAGGGAGCGTCCGTTTGTCCGTCCAGTCGTCCACCACCCGAATCGCCCCCGCAGACCCGGTCGCCGAGCCGATCGAGGTCACCCTGCCGATCGAGGGGATGACGTGCGCATCGTGCGTCAACCGGATCGAACGGTTCCTCAAGAAGACCGACGGCGTGCAGGAAGCCAGCGTCAACCTGGCCACCGAGCGCGCGACCATCCGGTTCCTGCCCAGCGTGACCGGACGGGCGGAGCTGATCGGCGCGATCGAGGCGGCCGGGTACGAGGTCCGAGGCGGGGCCGCCGAAGGAGCGGGCGCGCCGGCCGCGGAGGCGGCGCTGGTCGACGAGCCGACCGCCGAGGATCTGGAGCGGGCACGGGAACGCCACGAGCTGGGGATCCAGTCGCTGGCGAGCCTGGTCGTGGCCGCCGTGATCATGCTGCTGATGTTCTGGCCCGGGCTGCCGTGGGCCATGGAGGACCTCAACAAGCTCGTCCTCTGGCCCGCCACCTTCATCCAGTTCTGGGCCGGCGCCCGCTTCTACCGCGCCGCGTGGCGCGCGCTGCGGCACGCCAGCGCGACCATGGACACGCTCGTCGCGGTCGGCACGAGCGCGGCCTGGGGCTACAGCGTCTTCGTGACGATGTACCCGGACGTGGTGCTGCGGGCCGGGATCCGCCCCGACACGTACTTCGACAGCTCCACCATCATCGTGGGGCTCATCCTGCTGGGACGCTGGCTCGAGGCGCGCGCCAAGGGCCAGACGGTGGGCGCGGTGAAGGCCCTGATCGGGCTCCAGGCGAAATCCGCGCGCGTGGTTCGCGGGGAGGTCGAGGTCGACGTCCCCCTCGAGCAGGTCCAGGCGGGTGACCTGCTGCGCGTGCGGCCCGGCGAGAAGGTGCCGGTCGACGGCGTGGTGGTGAGCGGCCGATCCGCGGTCGACGAGTCGATGCTGACCGGCGAGGCCATCCCGGCGGAGAAGGGCCCCGGCGACGAGGTGATCGGGGCCACTCTGAACACGACCGGCTCGTTCGTCTTCCGCGCGACGCGCGTGGGCCGCGACACGGCCCTCGCCCAGATCGTGCGGATGGTGCAGGCGGCGCAGGGTTCCAAGGCCCCGATCCAGCGGCTGGCCGACCAGATCAGCGCGTACTTCGTGCCGTTCGTGCTCGCCACCGGGGCGTTCACCTTCGCGCTCTGGATGCTCCTCGGGCCCGAGCCCCGCCTGACGCTGGCGCTGACCGCGTTCATCGCGGTGGTGGTCATCGCCTGCCCGTGTGCCATGGGCCTGGCGACCCCCACCGCGATCATGGTCGGCACCGGCAAGGGGGCCGAGGCCGGCGTACTGTTCCGCGGCGGTGAGGCGCTCGAGCAGGCGCACCGGGTGAACACGATCGTGCTCGACAAGACCGGCACGCTCACGCTCGGGAAGCCCGCCGTCACGTCGATCATCCCGGCGCGCGGGATCACCGTTCGCGACCTGCTCGACCTGGCGGGATCGGTGGAGCGAACGTCCGAGCATCCCCTCGCGGCCGCGATCGTGGCCGCCGCCGATGGGGAAGGCGTCGGCCGGCGCGGCATCGAATCGTTCGAGGCGGTGGCCGGCAACGGCGTGCAGGCGGTGGTGGAGGGCCGGCGCGTGCTGGCGGGCAACGCGCGGCTCATGGCCGACCGCGGCGCCGACGTCTCGGCGCTCGAGGCCGCGGCCGCAGAGGAGGCGGCGGGCGGCCGCACGCCGGTGTACGTGGCGGCCGGCGACGAAGCCGGCACCCTGCGCGCGGTCGGACTGGTGGCGATCTCGGATCCGGTGAAGGCCGAAGCGGCGGGCGCCGTTCGTGCGCTGCAGGGCGAGGGGCTCGAGGTCTGGATGGTGACCGGCGACCGCCGCGCCACCGCCGAGGCGGTCGCCCTGCAGGTCGGGATCCCGCCGGAACGGGTGATGGCCGAGGTGCTGCCGGCGGACAAGGCCGCCAAGGTGGCCGAGCTGCAGGCCCGCGGGCGGCGCGTGGCGATGGTGGGGGACGGGATCAACGATGCGCCGGCCCTGGCCCGGGCGGACCTCGGGATGGCCATCGGCACCGGCGCGGATGTCGCCATCGAGGCGGCG
>JAJYEB010000239.1 GCA_021790375.1 Chloroflexota bacterium
GCGAAGAGGTCGGGCGGGAGCGGTGCCCGGTCGCCGCCCTCATTGATCCAGCGCTCGGGTCGGATCCGGCGGACCTTGGCCCATTCGATCGTGTCGGCCAGATCCTTGAGCGGCGTGAACTGGTAGTGGCCCGGGAGCCGCCGGGCGAGCGGGTACAGGAGGGCGCCCTTGCTCTCGAGGAGTTCGGGGAGCGGCGCGCCGTCGTGGCGGCTCGGCCAGAAGTGGCGGAGCTGGGCCAGCGCCGCGGCGTGGAAGGTCCGCGCCAGCACACCGAGATGGCCGAGCGCCGCCATTCGCTCGACCATCTCGGTCGCCGCCTTGTCGGTGAAGGTGACGAGGAGGATCCGATCGGCGCTAACGACGCCAGTCTCGATCGCGTAGGCCGCCCGTCGGCTGATGACCCGGGTCTTGCCCGAACCCGCGCCGGCGACGATGGCCAGCGGGCCACGCGTCGTGGTCACGGCCACTGACTGCGCCTTGTTTAGACCCTCGAGGAGACGCTCCGGGCCACCCGCAACGGGCGACCCGATCACCCCCGATCAACCTCCCAGGGCATCGGCAGTCGCAGTCGGCGATCTGCGAGCCGGGCGATGCGCTCGACGGTCTCGTCGTCGAACACCGCCGGGTGCTCGGCGATCAGTCGGGCCAGCCGCTTGCCGTCGGTCACCTGGACGCCACTGGCGGTCTGGCCGGCCCGCGTCACGCCACCGATCGCACAGATGACCGGGGTCACCGTCACTCGCTGCGGGGTCAGTTCCTCGCCCAGGGCGACCTGAACAGCAAGGGCGTGGCGGTAGACCTGGTCGACCACCCAGGTGCGATCGTGATCGCCGACGAACAGGCGATCGTTGCGCACCTCGACGCGGCCGCTCCAGTTCTTCGTCTCGATCGGATAAACACCAGTCGGACCGATGACGAGGCTGTCGACGTCGCCCTTCACGCCCGGGATCTGGCGGTTGTAGAGGACGATGTAGCC
Source organism: Chloroflexota bacterium (assembly GCA_021790375.1). Classification (GTDB taxonomy): domain Bacteria; phylum Chloroflexota; class Limnocylindria; order Limnocylindrales; family CSP1-4; genus JAJYNJ01. The sequence goes on from JAJYEB010000239.1 coordinate 977, forward strand.
CGCGTTGAGGAGCGGCTCCAGAAAGGCCGCTGCTTTGCGTTCGCCCTCGATGCCCTTGGCCCAGACGAGCGACTCGAACGGCAGGCGAGACAGCGCGAGGGCGAATCCGGCGCCCACAAGCACGGCGCCAGTCGACGCGATCGGCGTCCCGAAACCCTGGAACCCGAAGAACACGGCTGTCATCACGATGACGGAGGTGCCGACAACGAGAGGCAGGGCCGCGCGGCGCTTCAGGCGCGCCCGTTCGCGCTCTCGCTCGAAGCGGGTCTGGGCGTACGCACCCGGTCGGCCTGGATCAATGGCGGCCCGCTCATCGCTGCATGCCGGGCCGGTCTCCGGGTCGATGTTGATGACGCCCCGGCAATCGGGCCATCGCGAACAGCTCCACATCTCGAGCCCAGCCCGAGCCCCTCGACGCACGAGCTTGCGGGTCATAGCGGCGCCACAGACTGGGCACGTTGGTGAGGCGGTCAACATATCCCGACTAGCTTGCCCTCTGGCACCCGAAGCTCGCTTGACGTTCGTGCGAATTCGGCTGGTGAGTCTCGACTTCTCGCAGACCAGACATGGGGGCTGGCGGGCGCTCGGCGTCCAACTGCGACTACTCGGCACCCGTGGAAGAAGACGCCGCAATCCAGGGCACCTGCCGTGTCTGCAAGTCCACAGCGTCGCTTGCCGATCCGCCGTATCCGATCCACTTGAGGACGACCATATGCAAGTAGCGCAGCGCAAGCCTCCACGCGCCCACAACCGGTGCGCTGAGCCCGAGAACCTCCCGGCAGCAGACCTCCCTTTCGGAAGAGGGCGGCGATCCCCACGAGGGCCCAAGGGACTCCCGAAATTCGTCCCGAATGCCGTCGCTGACCGCCGGCACGTATTCTCTTGGGCGCCTGGAGAATTGCCGGAAGCCCTTTCGGTGACCGGCCAGGGCAGATGTCAACGCCGGTCGAAAACTGAGCAGGAATCGCCGGCTGAAACCTGAGCAGGTCAGCGTTGCTTCTCGGCCGTCAGCACCTCCTCCCGCTTGCCTCGCAGGCGATAGCTCTCGCCCTTGAGGACGATGACCTCGGCGTGGTGCACGAGCCGGTCGACCATCGCGGCGACGGCCACCGGATCGCCGAAGATCTCGGTCCAGGCGCTGAAGGTCTTGTTCGAGCTCACGATCAGCGAGCGGCGCTCGTAGCGGGAGCTGATCAGGGCGAAGAAGAGCGCGGCCGCCTCGGGATCGAACGGGATGTACCCAACCTCGTCGACGATCAGAAGCGGGATCCTCCCGAGGCGCTCGAGCTCCTCGTCGAGCCTGCCTGCCCGCTTGGCGGCTCCCAGGCGGTTGACCCACTGGTGCGCCGTGGCGAACGCCACGCGGTGGCCCCGTCGCGCCGCCTGCACGCCCAGGGCGATCGAGAGATGCGTCTTGCCCGTGCCCGGGGGACCGAGGAAGACGATGTTCTTCGCCTCGGCCAGGAAGTCGAGCTGCGCCAAGTGGGCGATGGTCTGTCGGCTGACACTCGTCTGGACGGTGAAGTCGAAGTCGTCCAGCGTCTTGACCGCCGGGAAGCGGGCGGCCTTCACGCGGGCCTGGCCGCCGTGCCCGTCGCGCGCGCTGACCTCCTCCGCCAGCACGGCGGCGAGGTATGCCTCGTAGTCCCAGCCCTCGTCGCGGGCCCGGGTCGCGAGGCGTTCGCTCACCGCCTTGATCCTTGGTGCCTTGAGCGCACGCGACAGGTACGCGAGCTCGGACGAGGTGGCGCTCACGAGGCCACCTCGATGAGGGCGTCATAGACGCGGAGGTCCGGCGCGGGCACCTCGGGATCGCCGTCTTCGAGCCGATCGCGGGCTTCCCGGGCGAGGCGCGTCGCCCGGCCGTGGGCAACCGCGAGGACGAGGTCGGCCGGGACGAAGCTGCGCCGGTGGCGGGCGATCTCGGTGCCCTCCGAGGAGAACGACACCTGCGTCCGCGAGACGCGGACCGCGACCCGTCGCCCCGCGAACGTCGGCGGGACCGAGTAGTCCGCGGTGTCGACCCGGACATAGCCGTCCGCGCTCGCCCGGGTCTCGAAGCGCCAGTCGACGTCGGGTGGTGGGTCGGGCAGGGGTCGCAGGAAACCGCGCTCGACGGCCCAGGCGTCGTCAACCCGGTGCCCGGTGCGGCGCAGGGTGCGGGCGGCGGCAATGGACGCCGCCCAGGCGTCGTGCTGGGCCTGGAGATCGTCGAGGTCGGCGAACGTGCGCAGGGGCAGGAAGCTCGTCTCGAGATAGCCGATCGTGCGCTCGACCTGGCCCTTCGAGGTCGGCCGCCGCGGCCGGAGCACGATCGCCCTGGTGGCGAGGGCCCCGAGCAGCGCCGCGACCTCGGGATGGAGGTGGGCCCGGCCGCCCTCGCGGGCGGCCACGATCGAGGCGTCGTTGTCGAAGACGAGGGCCTCGGGCACGCCGCCGAGGTGCTCGAGACAGGCGAGGAGTGCCGGACGGACGTCGGCCACCGTCCGAGTGAAGCTGAACACGGCGGCGTGCGCACCCGAGTGGGGCAGGCTCGTGACGAGCCCGAACGCTTCACGCGTGCGGCCGCGACCGACCGGGATCCGGGCGCCGGTGTGCCACCAGTCCACCTGGCCGATCTCGCCGGGGCGATATGCCGTGCGCTGGTGAGCCCGGGCCGCGAGGAACGCCGGCCGGACGGTCTGGAGGTGATCCTTGAGGATCGTGATCCCGCCGGTGAAGCCCTCGGCGCGCAGGCGCTCGAGGATGACCGTCGCTCGGACCCCCGGATCGGCGTCGAGGAGGGCCGCGATCGTGGCCGTGAACGGATCGAGGAGCGAGCCCTTCGGCGGGCGCACGTACCTGGGTGGCTCGGCCAGCCTGAGCAGCCGAGCGACGGTGTTCCGGCTCATGCCGAGGCGGCGGGCGATCGTCGCCTGGGAGAGTCCTTCGCGTTCGTGGAGCCGGCGAACCTCGGCCCAGTCCTCCACCTGATGCACTCCTTCCTCCTCGGGCAGCGAGCTCATGGCTCGGCCGAGGGTGCCAGCGAACCTGGTCAGGGGTGCTCA
>JAJYEB010000240.1 GCA_021790375.1 Chloroflexota bacterium
CTGGCCGGCGCCGCGGAGCGCGCGCGGTCGGCGGTGGAGTCCGAGGCGTGGATCGAGGCCTGGTACCACCCGGCGGCCTGGCGGGACGATCGCCATCCCACGCGGGACGAGCTGGACCGGGTGGTCCCGGACGTCCCGGTGCTCCTCCACCACGGCAGCGGCCACGCGACCCTCGGCAACTCGATGGCGCTCGCGTATGCCGGGATCACCGCGGAACGACCGGACCCGTCGGGGGCCACCATCGAGCGGGATGCCTCCGGCGAGCCGACCGGGATGGTCCGCGGGTCCGACCCGGTCGCCCCGTTCGCCGCGGTCGTGCCGGGCCTGACCCCCGAAACGCTCCGCCAGGCGATCCGCCGCATCGCCACGCGGCTCTCCGCGGCGGGCGTCACCAGCGTCGCGGACGCGCACGTCGGCTCCCTCGTGGACCCCGTCTCGGAGCTGGCCGCATATGCGGGCGCGGCGCTCGACGGCGACCTGCCCCAGCGGCTCACGGCCATGCCGGGGCTGGCGCGCCTCGCACGCGTCGACGAGGATCCGCCGACACCGGACGACATCGCGGCGCTCATCCCGCCGGACGTGCGGGACCGCGTGCGGGTTGGTGCCGCGAAGTTCTTCGCCGACGGTGCCCTCAGCACCGGGGACGCGTGGCTCCGCTCGCCCTATGCCGACGCGTCCGCCCGGCCCCCGGACCTTGCGCTGGGCCGGCCCGCGCACGAGCCCGCGGAACTGGCCGAGCGCCTGCGACGGGCGCACCTGGCCGGCTGGCAGCTCGCGACGCACGCGATCGGGGACGCCGGGGCGGCGCTGGTCCTGGACGCATACCGGCAGGTGCTCGCGGCGGCCCCGCGGGCCGACCACCGCCACCGGATCGAGCACGCGATGCTTCTGGCCCCGGATCTGCTGCGCGCGGCCGTCGAGCTCGAGGTGGTCGCGATGCTGCAGCCGGAGTTCGTGGCCGTCACCGGCGACGTCTACCTGGCCCGCCTCGGCGAGAGCCGCACCGTGGACCTCTACCCCTACCGGCGCTGGATCGACGCGGGGCTGCGGGTGGCGTTCTCGAGCGACCGCCCGTTCTCGCCGGGGGCGCCACTGGACGGCATCCGTGCCGCCTTCCGGCTCTCCGGCCCGTCCGGCCGGCGCATGAACGACGACCGCGGCCCGACCATCGACGAGGCGCTGCGCGCCTGGACGTCGGGCGCCGCGTGGGCGGCGCGCGACGAGGGGCGCACGGGCCGGCTCGAACCCGGCCTCGCCGCCGACCTGGTGATCCTGTCGGCCGATCCCACCGCCCTGCCCGCGGAGCGCTGGGCGACGGGCGACGACGGGATCGAGGTGCTGGCGACGCTGGTCGGCGGGAGCGCCGTGTTCGGGGCCGACGCCCTGGGTTGACCCCGTTACGAGAGCGTGGCGAGCTTCTCGACCAGCTCCTTCACGGCCGCCGCGGAGTGGTCGAACTGCCGGCGCTCGTCGTCGCTCAGCGTGACCTCCACGATCTCGACGACGCCCTGCCGCCCGAGGCGGACCGGGACGCCCACGAACAGCCCCTGGACGCCGTACTCGCCGCCCAGGTAGGCCGCGCACGGCAGGATCTTCTGCCGGTCCTCCAGGATCGCGTCGATCATCTCGCCGGTCGCCGCGCCCGGCGCGTAGTACGCGCTGCCGCTCTTGAGCAGCGCCACGATCTCGGCGCCGCCGTCCCGCGTGCGCTGCACGATCCGCTCGATCTGCTCCTGCGACAGCAGCTGGGTGATGGGCACCCCGCCGACGGTGCAGTAGCTGGGCACCGGGACCATGGTGTCGCCGTGGCCGCCGAGCACGAACGCGCTGGTGTTCGCCGGCGAGACGCCGAGCTCCATGGCCACGAAGGTGCGGAAGCGGGCGGAGTCGAGCACGCCGGCCATGCCGATTACCCGCGACGGCGGGAAGCCACTCGTCTTGAGCGCGACGTGGCACATCGCGTCGAGCGGGTTGGTGACCACCACGATGACGGCATCCGGCGACACCTTCGCGGCCTGCTCCACGACTCCGCCCACGATCTGCGCGTTCTTCGCGAGCAGGTCGTCCCGGCTCATGCCCGGCTGGCGCGCCAGACCGGAGGTCACCACGATCACCGCGGAGCCGGCGGTGTCGGCGTAGTCGTTGGTCCCGGTGACGCTGACGTCGTAGCCCAGGATGGGTGCGGCCTCGGCGAGGTCCAGGGCCTTGCCCTGGGGCAGCCCGGGGACGATGTCGAGCAGGACCACGTCGGCGAGACCGGTCTCCACGACGCGCTGTGCGACGGTGGCGCCCACGTTGCCGGCGCCGATGACGGTGACCTTCCTGCGGGGCGCGCGAGTGTACGGCACGTGCCATTCCCTCTTGCTGAGATGCTGATCGGGCGGGGGGATGCGATCGGCCGAATTCTACGCGCGACGCGGGTTGCCGCCCGGCTGCGGCAGCGGCTCGCGAGTGCTGACTCGGCCACGGTGCCGCCGCCCGGGCCAGCCCCGGGCCCGCCCCGGCCACCGCTCCCGGCACAGGTCCGCCATACTCGCAGGAACGCAGCCAGCTTCCGGTGGACGAGGACGAGCAGACAGGCATGAGCAACCCGGAGCGCCCGACGGGGCACGTGGACTGGCGACCGGAGACGTTGACGGTACACGCCGGGCTGGAGCCCGACCGTGAGACCGGCGCCGTCGCCCCGCCGATCTACCAGACCAGCACCTTCGCGCAGGACGGCGTCGGCCGGCCGCGCGACGGATGGGAGTACGCCCGCACCGGCAACCCCACCCGGTCCCGCCTGGAGCGGGCGGTCGCGGAGCTGGAGGCGGCGGCCCACGGCCTCGCCTTCGCGAGCGGGTCGGCCGCCACCGCCGCCGTCGCGCAGCTGGTGCTGCCCGGCGAGGAGCTGCTCGTCGCCGACGACGTCTATGGGGGCACGTTCCGCTACTTCGAGCGGGTGCTGCGCCCGACCGGCGTCCTGACCCGGTACGTGGACCTGTCCCGCGACCCGGCAGGCACGCTGGACGCCGCCTGCACGGACCGCACCCGGATGGTCTGGATCGAGACCCCCTCGAATCCCCTGCTGAAACTGGTGGACATCCGGGCGGTGGCAGGCGGCCTCGCCCCTCGCTCGGGTGCCCGCGGGGAGCGGCCCATCCTGGTGGTCGACAACACGTTCGCCACGCCGCTCGCCCAGCGGCCGATCGGGCTGGGCGCGGACATCGTCGTGCACAGCGCCACGAAGTACCTGGCCGGGCACTCGGACGTCGTGAGTGGCGTCGTGGTGACCTCGAGGTCCGACCTCGCCGAGCGGCTGGCGTTCCTGCAGAACGCGGCGGGGGCGGTGCCGGGGCCGTTCGACTGCTTCCTGGTCCTGCGCGGCCTGCGCACGCTCGCCCTGCGCATGGAACGCCACGCGTCGAACGCTCTCCGCGTGGCGCAGGCGCTGGCGGGACGCGATGACGTCGAGCTGGTCCGATATCCGGGGCTGTCGTCCGGCCCCCACCGGCACCCGCAGGCGGACCTCGCCGCGGCACAGATGCGGTACGCGGGCGGGATGGTGAGCTTCGCTCCGGCCGCCAGGGACGGCCGGACCGCGGAGGGGCGAGCCCGGCGCTTCGCCGAGGGCACGCGGATCTTCGCCCTGGCCGAGTCGCTGGGCGGCGTCGAGTCGCTGGTCGAGGTCCCGCTGGCCATGACCCATGCGGCATCGGCCGGATCGGCGCTCGAGGTTCCCGCGGCGCTGGTGCGGCTGTCGGTGGGCGTCGAGCATCCCGACGACCTCGTCGACGACGTCGTCCGCGCCCTGGACGACGCGTGATCCCACAGGTCCCGGGCGCCGAGTCGCCGGAGCGCCTGCCGGCCCCGGGAACCGACCCGGTGGACCGACTTCTCACCCTCGTCCCCTGGCCCCTTCGGCCGGAACCCCGCCGGCCGGGCGCCGTGGTCCTCGACCTCGACGGGACCCTGGTCGACACGGTCGCGCTGCGCGTCGCCGCCTGGGTGGCGGCCTTCGGAGAGCTCGGGATGGAGGTCGA
>JAJYEB010000241.1 GCA_021790375.1 Chloroflexota bacterium
GCGCCTGCTCGAGGCGGCCGTGCGCGAGATCGGTCCCGCGGACATCCCCATCGTCGAGCCGTTCAGCGAGACGATCGCGCCGTAATCCTCCGACCCGACCTCCGTTCACCGCCGGCTGGTATGTCCTGATGCCCCTACGGTCCGAATGATCCGGTGTCGAACGGGGGAGGGGACCGGTCCGCTCCGCTCCACGTGGCGATCCCGTCGTTGAAGGGCCGTGGTCAGCCGTTTGACCCCATCATCTGCCTACCGCCCATCGGGTCGAGTGCGGGAGCATGTGTCAATGGCCATGTGAAAGTCCCCACTCTTGGCCGTGAGAAGTCCCCACCTCGGAGACGTCGTCAGGCCCTCGGCGATGGCCCACCCGCTCTCGTTCTTGCTTCCTTCATCCGGTAGGAGTCGCCCGACGTGACGACCGTCACGGCATGGTGGAGAAGGCGGTCCAGGAGCGCGACCGCGGTCGTGTGCTCGGGCAGGAAGCGGCCCCAGGACTCGAACGGCCAGTGCGACGCGACGCCCAGGCTCCGTCGTTCGTAGGCCGCGGCGACGAAGCGAAAGAGAAGCTGGGCACCGACATCGTCGAGCGGTGCGAAGCCCAGGTCGTCGACGATGACCAGGTCGGCGCGCAGGAGACCCTCGATGAGACGCCCCACGCTGTTGTCGGCGAGGCCCCGATAGAGCGCCTCGGCGAGCGAGGCGGCGGCGAAGTAGCGGACCCGGAACCCGGCCTCGACCGCGGCATGGCCGAGGGCGATCAACGTGTGCGACTTCCCGGTGCCCGCCGGGCCGACGAGGACGAGGTTCTCCCGGGCGCGGATCCATTCGAGCGAGGCGAGGTAGTCGAACGTGGGCCGTGGGATGGACGAGTCGGCGACCCGGAACTCGTCGAGCGTCTTGCGGACCGGGAAGCCCGCCGCCCGCAGCCGCGCCCGCGCGTTCGAGGCATCGCGTGCGGCCAGCTCGGACTCGAGCAGGGTCCGCAGGAGATCCTCGGGTGCCCAGCGCTGGACCTTGGCCGTGGTCAGCACCTCCGGGGCCATCCTCCGGACCGCGGCGAGCTTCAATCGGCGGAGGGCAGCCTCGAGATCGGGCGCGAGCGGGTCCGCGACCGCGGCGGTCACGACGCCGCCTCGACCGCATAGGCGGCGAGGGGCCGGACCGGCACCGCCGGGACCTCGATCGCGAGTCGCGTGCCCGGCTCCCGATGACGCGGCACGCCCGCTCCGGCCGCCAGGATGGAGCGGAGGTCGGTGGCCCGGAAGCGGCGGTAGGCGAGCGCCCGCTCGAGGGCCGCGACGAGCGCCTCACGCCCGTAGGCCGCCTCGAGCTCGACGATGTCGGCGATCTCGCCCGCCAGGCGCGCCATCCCCGAGGCCGCGGCGGCCCGCAGGAACGCTGGCGCGGCCCCGCCGAGGCCCAGGAACGCGACCTCGGCCGGGGTCCGGGGCCGGATCGCCCGGGCGGGGACGGCTGGCCGGCCCGGATAGTGGGCATCGCTGAGGCTGAGCTCGCCCGGACCGACGAGGCGATGGCGGGCGATCTCCCGCTCGTCGGCGCGGATGACGAGCTCGCCGCCGGCGACCGCGAGCTCGACCTTGCGGCCGATGAAGGCGCCCGGCACGCTGTAGCGCGCCGAACCGTAGCGGACCGTGCGGAGCCGATCGACCGTCCGGAGCGCCGTCGGCGCCAGCGCCGGCCGGAGCGAGGGAAGGGACCCCAGGAGCGTCCGCTCGATCGCCAGGCGCTCGGCCGGCACCGCGGCGATCTCGGAGTGGACGAGGCCATTGCGCTCGGCGCACCAGGCGGTGGCCGCCATGTTCGCGACGGCGAGATCGCTGAACGGGGCACCCGGGATCAGGAGGTCAGCCTTGGCATACCCGACGAGCGCCTCGACGACGCCCTTGGACTCAGGATCGGCCGCCTCGCAGAAGTCGGGCCGGAAGCCGTAGTGGGTGGCGAACGCGACGTAGCCCGGCGCCGGGACGACGACGTTGGCGACGACCCCGCCCTTGAGACAGCCCATCCGGTCGGCGAGCACGACCGCCGGGACGCCGCCGATCGTCTCGAGGCACTCGGCGAGGAGCTGCAGGGTGGTCGCCTGGCTCTCGTCGGCGGCGAACCGGACAAACCGGATCCGGCTCCAGGCGAGCACGGCGCAGAAGACGTGGAGATCGCCCTCAGCGCCCCAGTCGATGACGAGGTGTTCGCCCGGGACCGGCGCCCAGGGTCGGTACACCCGCCGAGACGTCTTGTGGGCCGCCTTCGCGTCCGCCACGGCGCGCCGGAGGTGACGGGCCGAGCCCCCGTAGCCCTGGGCTCGGCAGAGTGGCAGGAGGCGCTTGGCGCTGATCCGGCCGTCGGTCGAGCGGACCCGCTCGCCGATGAGGTCGCGGTACGCATCGGTGCTCTTCGGTCGCGCTGGCCGCGCGGGCCGGATGCGGCCCTGGCGCTCCACGACGCGCCGGACGGTCTTGTGGGTCGTCCCGCACAGGCTGGCAGCAGCGCGATAGCTGCCGAGCTCGCGGTACGCGCTCACGATGTCCAACTGTGCCCTCGCTGACTTCACAATGGGCGTCCCTCGGGGTTTCGATGACTGGCAGGAACACCGTCATCGTGAACCCCGGGGGGTTCGCCCCGGTGGCTTCAGGTCAATCGAGGGTGGGGACTTTCACGTGGCCACCAGTGGGGACTTTCTCACGGCCACGGACACTCCGAGTGAAAGAACGGACCCCGCCAGCCGCGATGAACAGACAGTGAGTGTCCTAGCCCGCACACTCAGACCCGACAGTCAGGAGCACGCCATGAGCACACTCGGCCCCGGATGGAGCGATCCGCTCCTACCTGAACACGATCCCGATGAGATCGAGCCTGCCTCCCGCCGCGCTGCGCGCGGAGACGGAACCGCAGCCCAGAAGCGCCGAGCACTGGTCAGCTTCGATGCATACCTCGCCGGTCTCTCTCCCTCTGGTGCTCTCTCTGGTGACGCACCACCTGCCGACCCGCTCACGCCGCCTCCCGGCGGCAAGCGGCACCCCGCCCCGCACGTGGACCGCGCGCTCCGAGAGATCGGCGGACGCATCCGGTCCGTGCGGATCAACCAGGCGGACTGGTCCCAAGCCCAACTCGCCGAGGCCGCCGGCATCAGCCGAACGACCATCAGCGAGATCGAGACCGGGCAGGTAGTCCCCTCCGTCGCCACCCTGCTCCGGATCGAGCGCGCGTTCGATGAGGCCACCGGCATGACGGCAGGCATCGGCGCGCTCTGGCGCAACCTGCCGCGAGGGTAGGACAGGGTGGCGAGCCGGGCGACCGAGCCGTCCGACCCTTGACGAGGCGCCTACGCTCATGGCAGGCGTGGTAGTAGCCGCCTTTCTTCTTGCCCCGGAGGCGGGACCGGCTACTACCCGGACCCTCTCCGGGGCGCCTCAGCTTCCGGGGCCGGAGGTAGTAGCTCCATGACCGCACCCGACCTCGAGTACGTGGATCCCGCCGAGACCGCGCGCTACAACGTCGCCCAGGACGCCAGCGACACCCTCGACGCCTACGCCGAGCGAATCACCAACGACCTCGCCGATCTGCTGTTTCGGACCGGCGGCGGCGCGAACGACCCGAAGCCGCCGCGCGGCAACTCGCGGGTGCTCCGCTGAGCCGCGGACTCAGGCGGCGGCGCGCAGGGCCTGCACCAGCAGCACGGCGCCGATCAGCAGCAGCCCGGTGTGCACGTAGCGCAGGAAGCGCTGCGGATGCAGGCGGCGGTTGGCGACGCGCCCGAGCGCGATCGCCGGGACCGCGCCCACCAGCGACAGCAGGTAGTAGTGCGTGACTTCAGGCACCCACATCCCCGCCAGCCAGTAGCCGCCCATCGCCACCACGCTGGCGGGCAGGAAGTAGCCCTGCAGGGTGGCCCGGAAATGCTGCGCCGACCAGCGGCGCATGCTGCCGTACACCACCAGCGGCGGCCCGTTCATGCCGTAGGCGGCACCCAGCACGC
>JAJYEB010000242.1 GCA_021790375.1 Chloroflexota bacterium
GGCGAGACCCAGGCCCGTGTGCCCGGCCACCCGATCCCGGGCGGGGTCCGCCTCGAAGAATCGATCGAAGACGCGATCGAGGTCGTCCGGCGCAACGCCCGGCCCGGTGTCCTCCACCTCGAACCGCACGATGGGCCCGGTGCCGTGGGTCCTGAGCCGGACCTCGCCCCCCGGGGGCGCGTGGCGCAGCGCGTTGTCGACCAGCGCGGCAAGCACCTGGCGCAGCCGATCCGGATCCCCGGTCACCGCGACCCCCGGCTCCGCCTCCACCTCCAGGCGCTGCCCGGCCGCGCTCGCGCGGGCCTCGAACGCCGTCGCCGTCGCCGTCAGCAGCTCGCCGGCATCGACTGCCTGCATGGCCAGCGGCAGCTTGCCGATCTCGGCGAGGTTCAGGGTGCGGAGGTCATCGACGATCCGTGCCAGCAGGTGCGCCTGCTCGCGGATCGTCTCCACGTGATCGGTCTCGAGCGGATACACGCCGTCGAGCATCGCGCTCGACGTGGCGTCGATGACCGTGAGTGGCGTGCGCAGCTCGTGCACCACGTCCTGCAGGAAGCGCCGGCGCTGGTCATCGGCTGCCTGGAGGGCGCACGCCATCGTGTCGAACGATCGTCCCAGCTCGCCCACCTCGTCGTGCCGCGCCCCGAGGCCCGATCGGCGGGCCAGGTCGCCTCCGGCGACCGCGGACGCGGCATCGCCCAGCCGCCGCAACGGTCGCAGCACGCGTTCAGCCAGCACGAATCCCAGCAGCGAGGCGCCGAGTACCGCGACCACCGCGATCAGCAGCAACGTGAAGCTGGTGGCGCGCTCGAACTCCACCCACCGGAGCCGCACGTCGGACGGAAGCGAGGACCCGACCGACGGGACCGGGGAGGGGCCGGGAGAGGATGCGGCGCGCGAGGGCCCGTTGTCGGGGCCGGCCTGCACAGCCGGCCGTGCGAGGGCCGCGAGCTGCAGGTCGGTCCCGGCGGTTCCCTCGCGTGTCACCAGGACGTCGGCCGGCACCGGTGCGCCAAGCGTGACCGCTCGAACGGGGCCGGCTGTCGGCGTGCCGGTGCCGCCCTGGCTCGGAGTGCCGGCTTGCGCGGTTGCGCGGGGCTGGGGTCCTGCGCTCGCCCTGGGTCCACCAGTCGGGCCGGGTCCTGCGCTCGGTTTGGGTCCACCAGTCGGGCCGGGTCCTGCGCTCGGCCCCGGACCCGACGCCGCGGGCGAGCGGGAAGGCTGCGAAGAGGAGGGGGGTGTTCTCGCCGGGCTCGCAGTGGGACGCGGCGTGCTCCCACCGGGGCCGGTGCTCGGGGCCGTGGCGGTGGCCGTCGGTGTCGGGTGGAGCGGGGATTGGGTGGGGGGCGCCGTCCGCATGGGCCCGGGGCTCGGCCGTGGCGAGCTGCCGCCCGGGGAGTGGCCGGCCGGGTGCGCCGAAGCGGCCGCGGTCGGCGTCGTGCCCGCCGCCGGCGCCGCCGTCGAGGAGGTCCCCGACGGTGCGACCGTGGGTGCAAGTGCGCCGGGGGAAGCCGACGAGTCGGGCGGGGCCGGCGCCGTCGGCAGGGGGCCCTCGATCTGCTCGAACTCGTACCGGATGATCGCGGGCGTGGCGAGCACGATCGCGAGCGCGGTGGTCGCCGCCACGAAGGCGAACATGAGCACCAGACGAAGACGAAGGCTCACGACCATCCAGCCCTTGGGCGGGGCTTCACGGCCGGTCCGGCCGGCCCTATGACGCTCCGAGACTAGGCGCCGGCATGGGCTCGCCTGCAGGTCCGACCGTCCTGAAATGAAGGGCCGTGCCACCGACCCTGATCGATCGGTGGCACGGCCGCGGGTACGGGGTGCCCGTTACCCCGTGGGAGGGTCAGTGTCCGGCTTGCCCGCCCGGGCCCGAGCCGGCCGAACCTCCGGCGTCAACCGGTCCCGGTTCGGGGTTCGGACCTGCCTGGACTGGGCCGGTCCCTGCCTGGGTCTCGGTCTGCGCCTGGACCTGCTCCCGGGTCTGGGTCTGTGTCTGTGCCTCTGTCTGAGTCTGCGCCTGAGCCTGAGTCTGTGCCTCTGCCTGGGTCTGGGTCTGGACCTGCTCCCGGACCTGCACCTGCGCCTGGGTCGCGGCCTGGGTCGCGGTCTGGGTCTGCGCCTGGGCCTGTTCCCGGGTCTGGACCTGCGCCTGGGTCCCGGCTTGGGTCGCGGTCTGGGCCTGGGTCTGCGCCTGTGCCTGCTCCCGGGTCTGGATCTCCTCCCGGGCCTGCGTCTGCGTCCCGGCCTGGGCCGGGACCTGTGGCACGCTCACCGCCACGGTGGTGCCGTCCTCGAGGCACGATCCGTCGCGTAGCCGGTCCCGGTCCGGGGTGCCGTCGCAGTCCTCACATGAACCGTCCTGGAGCCGGATCCGGTCCTGGTCGGCTGTCGGAACCGTGCTCGTCGACGTCGAGACGATCAACGTGGACGCCGACCCGTCCTGCAGGCGGTCCTGATCCTGGGTCTGATCCTGGGTCTGATCCGGGGTGCCGTCGCAGTCCGGGACACAGAGCGCGCCGCGGCCGCGGTCCTGCGTCTGATCCCCGGAGAGCAAACCGGAGACCGGCAGGGATCCGGCGGCCACGGACGCTGTGAACCCGGCGAGCGCGAGCACCGGCAGGATCCCAACGAGGAGTCGCTTCCGCATCCTGGTCACCTCCGTCTGCGCATCCGCTCGGCGGGGAGCGGGTCCGCGTCGGTCTGAAACGGCACCGGCCGCCTCATCGTCGTGTACCCCTCGATGCTCACGCCCGAGTGCGCACGGGAGATGGAGGCCGGGTGGAGGAACCGTGCGCTTCGTGCTCCGACCACCCCGCCGGCCCGTGCCAGTCGACCCACCCGGTCGAGTAGGTCCTGAACTGCCGTCTGGACGTGTCGGATCGAGGGGCGGCGCCCCTAGCCTGAACACGGCGCGAGGGACCAGGACGCCTGGTCCCGGGCGTCTCGCGACGCGGGACTCGCTTCGGCGGGCCCGTGCCGCAGCCGATGGCCTGTGCCACGCGGGGGTGGACGGAGGAGGCCACCCCCGACCCCTCACCGCTCGATGCAGGAGCCGAACCGTTGCCGGACGCCACGCTGACGACGCTGGATGCGAGCACGCCCGAACGGGCGGACCTGCCCCTTGAAGGCTCCGGGGACCCGGGCAGTTCGGGGCAGCCGGTTCCGCGTCACATACGCAGCCTGTTCCCGACGCGTGCCGCGGCCCTGGGCGCGGGGCGCGAGCTGCTCCGCGCACGACTGCTGGCCGACGTCAGCATCAGCGCCCGCCCGGACGATGCCACCCTGAGCGTGGTGGTGGCCGAGGAGCACGAGGGTTCGGCCCTGTACGTCATGTACCGGTGGGGCGCCGAGCTCGAGTTCGACGTTCCGCTGGTCCAGGGCTGAGGTCCTCGGGCTCGATCCCCAGCGGCAGGACGACCGCCGCGACCAGGTGATAGAACGCGACGGTCAGGACGAGGTCGATGAGCTGGACGGGCGAGAGCACGCCCTGGAGCCTCGCGATGGTCCCCGGCGCCGCCGAGCGAGTGCGGGCGACCTCGTCCGCGTAGGCGAGGACGGCACGCTCGGCCGCGTCGAACACGCCCCGCGGCGCCGTCTGCCAGCGCCGAACCGCTGCCAGCTGCTCCTCGGTCACCCCGGCCCGGCGAGCCGCGGGCAGGTGGTGCGCCAGCTCGTACGGAACGTCGAGGACGTACCCGGTCGCCACGATCGCGAGCTCGCGAAGCCGAGGGTCCAGCGACGATTCGTCCCGCACGTGGTGGGAGAGTCGATAGTAGGCGCGCAGCGCCGCCGGGGCACCGGCCAGCGCGCGGTGCAGGTCCAGCACCTTGCCGCGTGCCGTGCCGATCTCACCAAACAGGGCCCCCAGGCCCTCCGGGTCCGGCGCACCCGGAACCGGCGGATCGACGTATTGCACCCGCGCCACGGGACGCACCTCCTCGGGCCAGAGCATAGCGGGGCTTGACCGGGGCCCCAAGCTCAGAT
>JAJYEB010000243.1 GCA_021790375.1 Chloroflexota bacterium
TGGACCGGTACTGGTCGAGCAGGGCGACGGCGAACACCAGCCCGATGACCGAAGTTGCTGCGGCCAGCAGCACGGGCACGCTCATCTGCCACTCCTCTGCAGCGTCTCAGGCCACATGCCGACCATCCGGCCGGCGGGCCCGAGCGAGAGCCACGAAACGGCCGGGGAAGTCGCAGGCGGGGACGCCATGCCCGTGCCCGTCCTCCTTGTCCCGCGCCGGAATCTGGTGCTGGGTGTCCGATCACGCGAGCGTGCGCATCGTAAGAGGCGCGTGCCGGACCGTCAAACGGGGCGCGGCCAGAACCGCGGGGCGCGGTGAGTGCCGTCGCGGCCGGTGTCAGGCCGGGACGAACTCGTGCGCCTCGTGATGGATTCCATCGCACAACCCCCAGCGGGGCGTGTCGCCCGGGATCGCGACCGGGCGCATGATCTCCCGGATCCCGGACAGCCGGCACAGCAGGTAGCCGTGCTCATGGCACCAGGCGTGCACGCAGGCGGGATCGTCGTGAAACTGGTGCGGTCCGGGGTTCAGGGCGATGGTCTCGTCGGCCCAGACCGGCGTCTCGGTCGAGACGATGTCCATGATCGAAACGCGGAAGGGACGCGCGTCGATGCGCTTCCCGCATCCGGCGCACAGGCGCGCATCCGTCTCACCGAAGATCGTCGGGATCCGGACGCCCAGGTATTCGTTGCCCCGGAAGGTCTTGGCCATGTGACCTCTGTCGGGCGGGTGACACCGCGTCACGGCATCCGATCGCCCCGCCGCACCGGCAGGATACCCGTTCGGACCGCCCGATGCCCGGCCCGGCAGGTAAGCGTGGCCTTCGCGGCTCGTGCTCGTGGCTGGTGGCCATCCTGCCCGGTTGACCATGGCGCCTGCGTGCCGGCGGCGATGGTAGCCCCAAGGGGATTCGAACCCCTGATCTCCGCCTTGAAAGGGCGGCGTCCTGGGCCTCTAGACGATGGGGCCCCGGCCCGGCAGTGTACATCGCGACACCCCGGGGCACGCCCCCCGACGGGGACCCTCGCCCACGCCCGGCCCGGCAGCCTCTCGCCGGGGAGTACCCCTATGCGTAGAGCAGCGCCAGCACGGCCGCGGCGGCGAGACAGCCCCACGCGGCGAGAGCCACCAGCCCCCCGCCCAGGGCCGCCCAGAACGCACGTGCCCCGTTGCCTTCCCGTGCCGCCCGGTAGGCGGTGATCGCGCCCGCAACGGCGAGCGAGGCCAGGGTCAGCGACATGACCAGGAGGCCGGCCACGAGGATGGCGACCTGGCCGCTGCTCCGGTCGATGATCCCCCAGGTGAGGAACGCAAGCGAGCCGAGCAACGCGACCAGGAACAACCGCTGCGTCGCGTCCAGGCGGGGCCGCCGCGCGAGCCCGGTCGTCGCATCCGGCCGCGATGCGTGTCCGCCACCGCCGGATGTGATGGCGCGGGGCCCCCGGACGCTCCCGGTGGCGTCCGTCGCCCGCGCGTCGCGGCGCGCCCGGCCGGGTGGGCCAGACCTGAACATTCAGGGTTCCAGCGCCCGGGCGAGTGGTGCCGCGGGGCGCCTGCCGCCGTTCAACGAGCCGCCCCCCGGGACGCGGCCGCGATCATCCGTGCCCGGTCGGCCGCCTCCGCCGCGCGGACCATACCGCGATGGTAGATCACCACCTTGTGCGACAGCCTCGGGCGCCGCATCTCCGACGCGACCCGCTCGCCGCGGTCGCCGAAGGCCTCCGAGAGGAACCCCGAGGCCTCCTCCAGCGAGTCGAACTGCCACCAGTCGTGGATGACCCGCAGCTTGAAGCCCTGCGCGGCGTACTGGGCATCACGGGCCCGCAGCGCGCGGTAGATCTCGGGCGTCTCGCCCTCCGGCCGCAACCGCGCCACGTCGTCGCGCCCGTAGTCCATGACCATCAGCAGCCGGCCGCCGGGGCGGAGCAGGCGCTCGGCGGCGGTCATCGCCGCGCGATCCGGGGCGGCCACCGCACCAGACTCGCCCCAGTACCGCACCACCACGTCGGCGCATCCGGCCGGCAGTTCCTGCCCGTCGTCGGCGGACGCCATCACGTGCGCGTGGAGCGCCCGCAGCTGGGTCGCGCGGAGTCTGCCGCTGGTGCGGAGCACGACCACGTCGCGCCCGGCGATCTCTCCGAGATCGGCGATCGCCCGGGGGATCTTCCCGTCGCAGTCGACGAGGCGCGCCAGGCGGGAGGCGATGGCTGGATTAGAGAACGTGAAGGGAAGATCGGCCACTGCCGGGGAGTATAGGGGCGGGTCAGCCGGTGGCCCGGAGCACCACGCCCTCGCGGGCGGGCACGACGAGCACGATCGACCCCGTGTCGGCGGCCTCCTCCGGTCGACCGATCGCTCCGCCCGACCAGCCCGGCATGGGCTGCAGCTCCAGCCTCCGCCCTCCGGCCTCCGGCACGCTCAGCTCGACCGTGGCCGGCGATTCGCCGGCGTTCACGGCGATCACGAACAGCTCGGTGGCGTCCTGCCGGATGTGCACGTGGGTCATCCCGTGTGCGGCGACGGTCCGGAAGGACCCCGCGGCCCGCAGCGCTGGATGCGCGTGCCGCAGCGCGATCGCGGCCTGGACAAAGGCCCGCAACGACGTGTCCCACGCCCCGCGGTCGGCAGGGAACGCGCGTCGGCAGTCCGGGTCGGCGCGCCCCTCCATCCCGATCTCGTCGCCGTAGTAGATGCACGGCGCGCCGGGCAACGTCATCTGCAGCAGCACCGCCAGCCGCAGGGCGGCGCGATCGCCGCCTGCCATCGTGACGAAGCGTGGCGTGTCGTGGCTGTCGAGCAGGTTCAGCTGCACCGCGGTCACCGCCGGGTCGTAGACGGAGAGCGCCCGCCGGATCCGTTCCCCGAATCCGGCCGCGTCGAGCGGCACGACGGTCCGCCCGAGCTCGGCCTGCCCTGCCACCGCGGCCGGGTCCAGGTGACTGCCGGCGGTGAAGCCGAGCACCGCCTCCAGGAACGGGTAGTTCATCAGGGCGTCGAATCGCTCGCCCGCCAGCCAGTCCGGGGCCTCGTGCCAGATCTCGCCGACGATGTAGGCCTCGGGATTGATGGCGCGCACCCGGCGACGGAATTCGCGCCAGAACTCCAGGTCGTCGATCTCCTCCGGGACGTCGAGCCGCCAGCCGTCGATGCCGAAGCGGATCCAGTGCTCGGCGACCCCGAGCAGGTACTCGCGTGCCTGCGGGTTCGCCGTGTTCCACTTGGGAAGCGCCGGGTGGTCCCACCAGGCCTGGTAGCCCAGGACCCGCAGGGATGCTGCGCCGCTGCGGTAGGCGCCACCCGATCCGCCCGCCTCCAGCGCCCGCCGCTCCTCGGCCGACGGGTAGGCGCTCACCGCGCGGCCGGAGTCGAGCCTGGCCTGGTCGAAGACGAACCAGTCGCGGTAGGGCGAGGCCGCGCCGGCCTCCAGCACGTGGTGGAACGCCCAGAACCCGCGCCCGGCGTGGTTGAACACGCCGTCGAGCACGATCCGCATCCCGCGGGCGTGGCACGCGTCGACCAGCTCGCGGAGCGCCGCGGTTCCGCCCAGCAGCGGGTCGACCGCCAGGTAGTCGTACGCGTGGTAGCGATGGTTCGACGCCGACTGGAACACCGGCGTCAGGTAGAGGGCCGTGATCCCCAGCTCCTGGAGCTCGTCGAGGTGCTCGGCGATCCCCAGCAGGTCGCCGCCCTTGAAGCCGAGCCGCGTCGGGGGCGCCGACCAGGGTTCCAGCGGGCCCGGCGCGAGCACGCGCGCGCTCCGGGCGAACCGGTCGGGGAACACCTGGTAGAAGACCGCATCGCGGACCCAGGCGGGCGTGTCGATCGTCATGAGGCCAGATGGTGCCACGCCGATCGACGGCGCGGGTGCCGGCGCGGGCGCGCAGGTCTACGCTCGATCGCGCACCTGGAGCAGAGCACCTGGTAGCCGCCACGCCGTCGGGCGACGCAGCGTCCGCGGCCGGGAGGCGCAGCCTCACGACTCG
>JAJYEB010000244.1 GCA_021790375.1 Chloroflexota bacterium
CCCGGCGTGCGGATCCGGCCGGTCGATCCGCCGGCTCGCCCGCGCGGCCCGACGTGGTGGGGCTCGTGCTGACCGGCGAGCACGCCCCGCCGCCACGGGTCGTCGCGGCGATCCGGTCCGCCGACCTGTTCGCGTTCCGGGTCGCCGAGGACACGTACCGGGTCGCGTCCGAGGTGCACGACCTGCTGGTCAAGACGCACCCCGAGGATCACGAGAAGATCGAGCTGATCCAGTCGCTCGTGGCCGAGCATCTCGACGTCGACCGGATCCTGGAGCTGGCGGCACCCGCGGGGCAGGGCGACCGTCGCCGGGTCGCCGGGGGCATGCCGGAGCGCCGCGTGCCCCGGGTCAGCCGATCGGCCAGCAGTCGATCAGCCGGACCGACGGAAAGCGGACCGCCAGGCTGAGCAGGGCGGGCCCGTCGACCGTCGCGAGCTCCTCCAGCGTGGCGCGGTCCGCGACGCTCACGTAGTCCGGGCGAGCCAGCGGCTCCCCCGACAGCACCTCGCGCATCAGCGATCGCAGCCGCCCGGCGTCGCGTTCGCCCCGCTCGAAGGCTTCTGCCGCCGCCCGCAGCGCCCGGTGCAGCACCGGCGCGGAAGCCCGCTCTGCGGGGGTCAGGTACGCATTCCGCGAGGAGAGGGCGAGCCCGTCGGGGTCGCGGACCGTGGGAACCACCACCAGGCCCACCGGCATCCCCAGGTCGCGCACGACGCGGTCGACCACGATCGCCTGCTGCCCGTCCTTCTGCCCGAAGTACGCGAGATCCGGCCGGACCAGGTCGAACAGGATCGTGACCACCGTCGCGACGCCGCGGAAGTGCCCCGGGCGCGCGGCTCCCTCCAGCACCGTGCCCGGCACCCCCGGGTCCACCGAGGTGGTGTGCCCGGGCGGATACATCGTCGCGACGTCGGGCGCGAAGACCAGGTCCACGCCGCTGGTCTCACAGGCCCGGAGGTCCGCCTCGAGCGTGCGGGGATAGCGCTCGAAGTCCTCGCCCGGGCCGAACTGCGTCGGGTTCACGAAGATGCTCACCACCACCGAGGCGCACTCGCGCCTGGCCCGCTCGATCAGCGCGAGATGCCCGGCGTGCAGGGCGCCCATGGTGGGCACCAGCCCGACGGGGGACGCCAGGGTGGCGCGCGCGGCGGCGAGGGAGGCACGGTCGGAGGCGACGCGTACGCCCCGGAGCGGGCCGCCGGGGTGAGGGACGGCCTCCACGGCTCGGGGCGGCGCGTCTACAGGTCGCGGTCGAGCGGGATCCCGAACGGCGCTGCCGGCGCGCGATCCAGCTCCCCGCGCCCGAGTGCCTCGTCCAGGACCGCCGGGTCCATCGTGCTCGACTCCGCCGGGCCCGGGAACGTCCCGGCCACCACGTCGGCCGAGTATGCCCGTGCCGCCTCGAGGATCGTCTCCCGCAGGTGCGCGTACGGCCGGGCGTGCCGCGGCACGAACGATCCGAGCCCCAGCAGGTCGGTCACCACCTGGACCTGGCCGCTGCAGCCCGCGCCCGCGCCGATCCCGATGGTCGGGATGCGGAGGCGCTCGGTGATCGCTGCCGCGAGCGGCGCCGGCACGAGCTCCAGCACGATCGCGAACGCGCCCGCCTCCTGCACCGCGAGCGCGTCGGAGAGCAGCCGCTGCGCCGCCTCTCGCGTCTTGCCCTGGACCCGGACCTTGCCCCCCATCCCCAGCTTGGCCTGCGGCGTCCAGCCGATGTGCCCCATCACGGGGATGCCGGCCCGGATGATGGCTTCCATGTTGCGGGCCGAGCGGACCCCGCCCTCGGCCTTGACTGCCTGCGCTCCCCCCTCGCGGAGGAACCGTCCCGCGTTCTCGCGGGCCTGGTCGGGCGTCTCGTACGAGAGGAACGGCAGGTCCGCGACCACCAGCGCGCGCTCCGAGCCCCGGACCACGGCCTTGGTGTGGTGCAGCATCTCCTCCATCGAGACGCGCAGCGTGGACTCGTAGCCGAGCATCACCTCGGCCACCGAGTCGCCGACGAGCAGCATCGGCACGCCCGCCTCGTCGAGGATCCGCGCGGTGGGGTAGTCGTAGGCGGTCAGCATCGGGATCCGCTGGCCGTCGGCGTACAGCTTGCCGATGTCCTGGATGGTCAGCCGTGCGCTGCTGCCGGTTGCACTCATTGCGGCACCTCCGTGGCTGACGCCGATGCTGCCACATCTCCGCGATCTGCCGGTCGGCCGGCCGCGAGCAGCGACGCCACCCGGTCGAGCAGCCGGTCGGCGACGTCCCGCTTGGACATGAGCGGCCATGGTTCGGGGACCTGCCCCGGGGTCACGATGGTGACCCGGTTCGTGTCCACCGCGAAGCCGGCCCCGGGCTCCAGCACGTCGTTGGCGACGAGCAGGTCCACGCCCTTCCGCCGCGCCTTCTCCTCGGCGCGCGCGAGCGACCCGGTCTCGGCGGCGAAGCCGACCAGCACGGGCCGGGGGTGCCGCCGCCGCGCGACCTGGGCGGCCTCCGCCAGGATGTCCTCGGTCGGCTCGAGCTCGAGGACGGGTGCCTGGTCGCGGGTGAGCTTGGTGGGTGCCCGGCGGCTGGGGCGGAAGTCGGCAACCGCGGCGGCCATCAGCAGGACGTCCGCGCCGGGGAGCGCCTCCAGCACGGCGGCGCGCATCTCCGCCGTGGTCGGCGCGGAGACGATCGACGCGCCGGGCGGGAGCGGCACCGACGTCTGGCCCACGATCAGCGTGACCGTGGCGCCGCGGTCCAGGGCCGCCTCCGCGATCGACGCGCCCATGCGCCCGGACGAGCGGTTGCCGATGTACCGGACGGGGTCGATGGGCTCCGCGGTGCCGCCGGCGGTCACCACGATGCGCCGGCCGGCGAGATCCCGGCCATGCCGGACCGTCGCGCCGAGGGCCGCGATCACGGCCTCCACGATGATCTCGGGCTCGGCGAGCCGCCCGTGCCCGATCAACCCCGACGCGAGTGCCCCGGTCGCGGGCTCCACGATCCGGTAGCCGAACGCGCGCAGCCGCTCGACGTTGGCCGCCGTGGCGGGGTGCGCGTACATGCCGGCATCCATGGCCGGCGCCACGACCACCGGCGCCTCGGCCGCCAGGCACGTCGCGGTGATCGCGTCACCGGCCAGCCCGTTCGCCATGGCCGCCATCCAGTGCGCCGTCGCCGGCGCCACCACGATCGCGTCGGCCGCCCGTGCCGCGACCACGTGCGCGATCCGCCCGTCGGGGAGGAGCTCCAGCGGGTCGCGCAGCACGGGATGGTTGCTGAGCGCCTCGAACGTCAGGGGGCCCACGAAGGCGGCGGCCGAGTGCGTCATCAGCACCTGGACGGAGGCGCCCTCCGCGGCGAGTCGCCGCAGGAGCTCCACCGCCTTGTAGGCGGCGATCGACCCGGTGACCCCCAGCAGCACGACGCGCCCGTGCAGGCGCCCCGCCGGCGCCCCGGTGTTCACGAGCGGCTCCCGGTCGCCGTCACGCCCGGGCGAGCGGACGACACCCCCTCCGTGCGGGCGGCCTCCCGACCGGCAGGATGCGCAGGGGCCGTCCAGGCAGACGCGTCGGCTTCCGCCGCCAGGATCGCCAGCCCCGCCAGCGTCAGGTCGGGGTCGATGGCGTCCACCCCCGCCAGCTCGTCGATCCAGGGGAGCTGGCTCACGCCGCCGGTCAGGATCACCTTGACCGTGGTCCCGGTGGTCCCGGCAAGAAGTTCGGCGCGGATCCGGGCGAGCAGCTCGCCGGCGAGCCCGAGGTACCCGAACACGGCCCCGCTGCGAATCGCGCTCACCGTGTCCCGCCCGATGGCGTGCTCCGGCCGCAGCGGCTCGACCCGGGGCAGGCGCGCGGTGCGCGCGGCCAGCGCCTCCAGCCCGAGCTCGAGCCCCGGCGCGATCGCCCCGCCCACGAACGCCCCATCGGCCGCCACCGCGTCCACCGTGGTCGCCGTGCCGAAGTCGAGCACCATCGCGGGCGTCCCGTACAGCCTGCCCGCCGCG
>JAJYEB010000245.1 GCA_021790375.1 Chloroflexota bacterium
TGGCGCAGCAGCAGGTTCGCGGCACAGAAGCCACCCTGCGAGAAGCCGGCGATGGTGCGCGCCCGGGGATCGGCGATGGTGCGGTAATGGCTGTCGACGTACCGCACGACCGTGGAGGAGACGTACGTGTCCGTCCACTCCCGACCGTCGTAGGAGTTGGCGCACTCGCTGTTGGGGAAGGGACCGCCGGCCAGGTCGACGAACGCCACGATGCTGGGGGGCAGCGTCCCGGCGGTGATGGCCTGGTCGAGCAGGGCGGTCACGTGGATGCCCATCGACCAGTGGGTCAGGTCCCAGGGCACCGTGTAGATCACCGGGTATCGCAGGGCACCAGTGGAGTAGCCGGGCGGCAGGTAGATCCAGACCGGCGAGGTCGTCTGGCTGCTCCCGCGCCAGGGCGACGGAAGCGCGAAGGTCACCACCTGGCCCTGTCCCGAGGGTCTCGAGGCCAGCCACGGCTGCGTCGAGGCGATGGCCCCCGCGCTGACGATGCCCGGCCCGGCCGAACCGGGGGCGGCAGCGCTGCCGCCGGCGCCGAGCGCTCCTGCCGGGCCGCCCGATCCTCCGGACCCGCCGGCCTCTCCCGTCCCGGTTCCGCCCGGGGAGCCCGAGACGCCGCCCGGCGCGCTGCCAATCGCCGCGCTGCCGCCGGCAGCCCCGTTTCCGGCCGGCAGCCCGGCACCGGTGGGGCTCCCGCCCACGAGCGGCGGGGCCTGCTGGAGGCCGCCCCTGGTCATCGCGACGTCCGGCGTGTAGTTGATCATGTCGGCGAGGGTGGGGACCGAACCGAGCACGACGACCAGGACCATGATCGGGGCGACGATCCGCACGGCCCGGCGACGGCCGACCATCCCGCCCCTCCGGAGGCCGGCCAGCAGCAGCCAGCCGGCGCCCAGCCAGCGCCGGACCTCGATCGCGAGGGTGGCCATCGCCCAGCCGATCGCGAGGGTGGTCCCGGCGAGCGTCACCGCGGTCGCCAGCCACCCCAGCGGCACGAAGCCGTCCGGGCCGGGCGTTGCGACGGCGGCCGCGGTCTCGGCGACGAACGCCCGGCCGAACACGGCCCCCAGCGCGAGATACGCCACCAGGATCGGCGCGACGCGGCGGCCGGTCACGAGGGCGCCGAGCGCGGCACCCATCGCGCCGACGGCCAGTCCCGTGATCAGCCTGGCTCGGTCGGGATCGAACCCCATCTCCTCGAGTGCCACGTTCGATCCCGAGATCGCGCCGCTTGCGCGCAGCCCGAGGATGAGGGCCGCGCCCACCAGGATCCCGGCCGCCGGCCGCCACGCGATCCGCGCGAACGACAGGGAGAACCGGGACGCACGGGCGCGCTGGCGCGCGAACGCCCCGACGAGAGCCGTGACGCCTGTCATGTGGATGGGGTGGACTCCAGGTGCTGGTTCCCGGGACGCTGCGCCATTCAAGCCCCGGTGGCCCCGCACCTCAACACGCAAAACCGTTAAGTTGCGTTAAGGCCACCGGGCTGGTTCAGGCCGTGTTCAGGTCGGAGTGGTACGAACCGCGACCCGGCCGGCAGGACGGGCCGGTCAGGGCCCGCGGCAGGCCCGGCAGGACGCCGGCACGCAACGACACGAGGAGGTCCCGATCACGCAGCGCACGCCCGCCGGCCAGGCGTCCGGCACCCCGCATCCCGACGGCCCCGCCGCCGTCGACCCGCGGCCCGTGGCGCGGACCGCGGCGTCCCCCTGGGCGCTGGATCCGGCGGTCACGTTCCTCAACCACGGCTCGTTCGGCGCGTGTCCCCGCGCCGTGCTCGAGGCCCAGCGGCGGTGGCGCGAGCGGATGGAGGCCGAGCCCGTCCGGTTTCTCGCCCTCGACCTGGAGAATCTCCTGGCGGACGCCCGGGAACGGCTGGCGTCGTTCGTGGGGGTTGCTGCAGACGACCTCGCGTTCGTGCCGAACGCGACCGCGGGCGTCAGCACGGTCCTGCGATCGCTCAAGTTTGCGCCCGGCGACGAACTGCTGACCACCGACCACGAGTACAACGCGAGCCTGAACGCGCTCCGGTTCGCGGCCGCGCGCGACGGCGCCCGCGTGGTGGTGGCGCACGTCCCCTTCCCGGTCGCGGATCCGGGCGAGGTGGTGGAGGCGGTCCTGACCGCGGTGACGCCCCGGACCAGGCTGGCGCTGCTGGACCACGTCACGAGCCCCACGGCGCTGATCCTGCCGATAGGCGAGCTCGTCGGCAGGCTCGCCGAAAGGGGGGTGGACACGCTCGTGGACGGCGCGCACGGTCCCGGCATGCTGCCGCTCGACCTCGACGCCCTGGGCGCGGCGTACTACACGGGCAACTGCCACAAGTGGCTCTGCGCGCCGAAGGGCGCCGCCTTCCTGCGCGTCCGCCGCGATCGCCAGCCGTGGATCCGCCCGCTCGCGATCTCGCACGGCGCGAACTCACGGCGCAGTGAGCTGTCGCGGTTCCGGGTGGAGTTCGACTGGACGGGGACGGCGGACCCGACCGCCTGGCTCTCCGTGCCCGACGCGATCGACACGGTGGGAGCCATGGCGCCGGACGGCTGGCCCGGCATCATGGCAGCCAACCACGCGCTCGCGCTCGAGGCCCGCGACATCCTGTGCGACACGCTGGCCGTGGAACCGCCCGCGCCCGACCGCATGCTCGGGTCCATGGCGACGGTGCCGCTGCCGGTCGGCGACGGGCCCGCGGGCGCGCAGGGAGACCGGGCGCCGGCACTCGAGTCGGCGCTGCGCGAGCGTGGCTTCGAGGTGCCGGTCATCCCCTGGCCGTCGCCCTGGCTGATCGACTCGGGCGACCTGCCCGCCTCGACTCCGGGAGGCATCGCCGTCCGCGTCTCTGCCCAGCGCTACAACCGCCGCGACCAGTACGAGGCGCTGGGCGAGGCGCTGGTCGAGATCCTTTCCGACACCTGACCCATTCCGACACCTGACCGGGCTCAGCGCGCCTCGAGGGAGCGCTTGGCGAGCCCGTACCAGTAGCCCTCGATGGTGAAGGTGGGTGCCTCGCCCGGGGCCGACGAGGCGCCGAGCGTCACGAACAGCGGGGCGAAGTGCTCCACCGTCGGATGGGCGTACGGCATGCCCGGGGCACGGTTCCGGAAATCGAAGAGCGCGTCGAGATCCCCGCGCTCCAGCGCCTCGGCGGCCCAGCGGTCGAACTCGACCGACCACGCGGGGGCGCCGGGCTTGCCCATGAAGTAGTCGTGCACGTACGGGAGGCCGTGCGTCATGAACCCGCTCCCAACGATCAGCACGCCCTCGTCCCTGAGCGGGGCGAGGCGCCGCCCGACCTCGAACAGGTGCGCCGGATCGAGATCGGGCATCGAGACCTGGAGGACCGGGATGTCGGCCTCCGGGTACATGACCAGGAGCGGGACCCACGCGCCGTGATCCAGCCCGCGTGCCGGCCGGTTCATCACCGGTTCGCTCGCCGGCATGAGCCCCCTGACCTTCGCCGCCAGCTCGGGCGCGCCCGGCGCGTCGTAGGTCATCTCGTAGTACCGCTGCGGGAACCCGTAGAAGTCGTAGACGAGCGGTGTGCGGGTGGTCGCGCCGAGCGCCATGGGCGCGGTCTGCCAGTGGGCGCTGACGATCAGGATCGACGACGGCCGGGGCAGCCGGCCCGCCCACCGGGCGAGCTCGGCCGTCCAGAGCGCATCGTCGAGGAGCGGCGGAGCGCCGTGTCCGAGGTACAGGGCGGGGAGCCGGGTCGCCGGTCCGGGCACCGGCACCGGTGGCTGGAGCGCGGTCGCCGGCGGTTGGGGCTCCCGGGCGGGCTGCGACGGTTGGGTGGGACGCGGGTCTGTCATGTCGGCTGCTCGGCGATCTCGTGTGGTCCGGCACCCCCGGACGTGGTGGCCTGGATCATGCGGCCGTCGCCAGATCGAAGGCCGCCATGTACCCATACTGTGCCACGGGCCGTGCCCGGGGCCCCGGGGGTCGTGCCCGAGCGGGAAGGAGCCGCAGAAGT
>JAJYEB010000246.1 GCA_021790375.1 Chloroflexota bacterium
ATGTCGCGATGCTCGGGGCCGGCCTCGCCGCCCTCGGGGTGATCGGTCCCGGCATCGGGATCGGGATCCTGACCGGCATGTCGACCAGCGCGATGGGCCGCAATCCCGACGCGGCGTCCACGATCCGGGCCACGTTCATCCTGGGCGCGGCGTTCGCCGAAGGACTCGGGATCCTGGCCTTCGTGGTCGGCGTCCTGATCGTCTTCCTGAAGTAGTCGCGGTCGGCACCCCGGAAGGGTCAGGACACGTGTACGCGGTCGCTGCCGGCGGATTCCACCAGTTGGCCCCCGTTCTCGCGGAGGCCTCCAGTTCCGGGCTGGTCTTCAACGGCTTCTGGATCGTCATCGCCGCCGCCAACTTCATCTTCTTCCTTGTGGTACTCCAGCAGTTCGCCTTCGGGCCGGTCACGAAGATCCTCGCGGAGCGGCGTGGGCGGATCGAGCAGGGGCTCCGGGACGCCGACGCGGCCCGCAAGGAGCGCGAGGAGACGGCGCTCGACCGGAACCGCGTGCTCACCGAGGCCAGGCATGAGGCCAACGAGATCCTGCAGCGGGCGCAGAAGGGCGCCGAGGAAGTGCGCGAGCGCGACCTCGCCGCCACGCGCGAGGAGATCGACCGGCTCCGCGAGCAGGCGGCCGCCGACATCGTGGCCGAGCGCCAGCGCGCGATGGCCGACGTCCGCACCCAGATCGCGGACCTCGCACTCCGTGCCGCCGGCCGCGTGGTCGGCGAGACCATGACGTCCGAGCGCGAGCGCCGCCTGGTCGAGCAGTTCCTGGCCGAGACGGCGCCGGGAGGCGCCGCGGCAGGCGGCTCCGCCGGCGGAGGGGCCGCGCGCTGATGCCGCGCTCCAGCACCGACGCCCGTCGCTATGCCGAGGCCGCGTTCCAGGTCGCGGTCGAGGGCCAGGCAATCGACGCCTGGAACGACGCCCTCGCCCGGGCGGCCGCGGCGTACGCGGATCGGCGGGTGGCCGAGGTGCTGGTCAACCCGACCCTCGCGCGGCAGGCCCGCCAGGAGGTCCTGCAGCGCGTGCTGGTCCAGCCGCTTCCCGACAACGTCCTTCGCCTCATCGGGCTGCTGATGGAGCGGCGACGCACCGAGCTCCTGCCGCTCGTGGCATCGGAGTTCCAGCGGCTCGTGGACCGCCGCAGCGGCGTCACGAGCGCCGCGGCCACCAGCGCGTCCGAGCTCTCCGGCGACGAGCGCCGCGAGCTGCTGGACCGCCTCGTGCAGCTCACCGGCGGGCCGGTGCGCCTGACGACCGAGGTCGACCCCGCGCTGATCGGGGGGATCGTCGTCCGGCTCGGTGACCGCCTGTTCGACGGGAGCGTCCGGGGCCGCCTCGAGCGGCTGCGGAGCCGGCTCGTCTCGGGCGCCCTCTAGGAGACCTCCAGCATGGCCATTCGTTCCGACGAGATCACCAGCATCATCCGCTCGGCCATCGAGCACTTCGACCAGACCGTGGACGTGCGGTCGGTGGGCACCGTCGTCGAGGTCGGCGACGGTATCGCGCAGATCTACGGCCTGGAGGACGCGCTCTCCTCCGAGCTGCTGGAGTTCCCGGGCGGCGTGATGGGCATGGCCCTCAACCTGTCCGAGGACACCGTGGGCGCGGTGATCCTGGGCGACTACACCGGGATCAAGGAAGGCGACACCGTCAAGACGACGGGGCGCGTGGTCGAGGTGCCGGTGGGGTCGGCGCTGGTCGGGCGCGTGGTCGACCCGCTGGGTCGCCCGCTCGACGACAAGGGCCCCATCGCCGCCACGCGGACCAGGCCGGTCGAGCGGATCGCCCCCGGCGTCATCACCCGCAAGTCGGTCGACACGCCGGTCCAGACGGGGATCAAGGCCATCGATGCGCTGATCCCCATCGGCCGGGGCCAGCGCGAGCTGATCATCGGCGACCGCCAGACCGGCAAGACCGCCATCGCCGTCGACACGATCATCAACCAGAAGGGGAAGGGCCTCGTCTGCATCTACGTGGCGATCGGCCAGAAGCTCTCCACCGTCGCCAAGACCGTGGCGGTGCTCGAGCAGTACGGCGCGATGGAGCACACCATCGTGGTGGTCGCGGGTGCCGAGGACCCCGCCCCGCTCCAGTACCTCGCCCCCTACGCCGGCTGCGCCATGGGCGAGGAGATCATGGAGAACGGCGTGCAGCTCGCCGGGGCGAGCGTCAGGGACGCGCTGTGCGTCTACGACGACCTCTCCAAGCACGCCTGGGCGTACCGCGAGATGAGCCTGCTGCTGCGCCGCCCGCCGGGCCGCGAGGCGTACCCGGGCGACGTGTTCTACCTCCACAGCCGGCTCCTCGAGCGCGCCGCGCGGCTCAACGAGGAGAACGGCGGCGGCTCGCTCACCGCCCTGCCCATGATCGAGACCCAGGCGGGCGACGTGTCCGCCTACATCCCCACCAACGTGATCTCGATCACCGACGGCCAGATCTACCTCGAGTCGGACCTCTTCTACTCCGGCCAGCGGCCCGCGCTCAACATCGGCATCTCGGTGTCGCGGGTGGGGTCGGCGGCGCAGACCAAGGCCATGAAGAAGGTCGCCGGGCCGCTCAAGCTCGACCTCGCCCAGTACCGCGAGCTGGCCGCGTTCGCGCAGTTCGCGTCGGACCTGGACAAGGCCACCCGCGACCAGCTGACCCGCGGCGAGAAGACGTCCGAGGTGCTCAAGCAGCCCCAGTTCGCCCCGCTGCCGGTGGAGAACCAGGTCGCGATCCTCTACGTGGTCACGCGCGGGTACCTCGACGACGTTCCCACCCCGCGCATCCGCGAGTTCGAGCAGCAGTTCTACCGCTTCCTCGAGTCCGAGCACGGCGAGCTGATGGGCAACCTGGCGAAGACCGGGACCCTCAGCGACGACATCGCGGACGGGCTGGGCGAGGCGGTCCAGGCGTTCAAGCAGCGCTTCCTGGCGTAGGGAGCGGACGGCGTGGCGAGCCAGCGGGAGATCCGGCGCCGGATCGCGTCGGTCCGCAACATCAAGCAGATCACGCGGGCCATGCAGTTCGTGGCCGCGTCGAAGCTCAAGCGCGCCCAGGACGCCACGCTCGCCTCCCGCCCCTACAGCGACAAGCTCGACGAGGTCCTCGCGGACGTCGCCGCCGTGCTGGGCGGCGAGGAGCACCCCCTCCTCGCGCAGCGCGAGAGCGGCCCGCGCTGCATCGTGCTCTTCACCACGGACCGGCCCCTCGCCGGCGCCCTCAACGCCAACCTGGTGCGGTTCGCCGCGCACGAGATCGTGGAGCATCCCGGCGACCTGTCGGTGGTGGCGGTGGGCCGCAAGGGTCGCGACGCGCTCCGCCGCATGCGGGTGCCGATCGCGGCGTTCTTCCTGAACTACGGCGACCGGCCCACCTTCGCGGACGTGCTGCCGCTGGCCAGCCTGATCACCGACGACTACCTCTCCGGCACGTACGGCCGGGTGGATCTCGTCTACCCCAGGTTCATCTCGACGCTCACGCAGCGCCCCGAGCTCGAGATGCTGCTCCCCATCCGGCCCTCCGACGACTCCGCGGGGATCCCGGGCAACCAGTTCATCTTCGAACCCAGCCCGGCGGCCGTGCTGGAGCAGCTCCTGCCGCGGTACGTCGCCACCCGCCTCTACCAGGCGGTCCTCGAGTCCGCCGCCAGCGAGCAGTCCAGCCGGATGGTCGCCATGAAGAACGCGACCGAGAACGCCGAGGAGCTCATCGAGGACCTGACGCTCACCTACAACAAGGTGCGCCAGGCCAACATCACGCGCGAGATGATCGAGATCGCGTCGGGCGCGCAGGCGCTCTGACGCGGGACGGAGGGACGCCCCGAACCATGGCCACCACCGCACCGAACGCCACCGGCACCGTCATCGCGATCACCGGGCCGGTCGTCGACATCCAGTTCCCCACCGGCCGGCTGCCCGGGATCTTCAACGCCGTCACCATCGAGCGCGAGGGCAACCCGCTCGTGGCGGA